>JAIRRD010000228.1 GCA_031256155.1 Holophagales bacterium | reverse complement strand
ACTTTGAAAAAGTTGAAATGCTCTATCTCCCCAAAGCCCTACCTAAATTCAATATCCAATGCCGGAATCTGACACGCCTCAGGGCGGTACCGTTTGTGATTTTCTTCCATTGACGCGATGTGACACTGAGTTTATCTGCGGGCCATGTGTGAAGCCATGAAGGATTACCCCATAGTTCCGAGTCTCCCCAGGCTGGTGTTCTGTTCCAGGGGCACACTTCCTGGCATATGTCACAGCCGGCCACCCAGCCTGTTTTTGAAATAGCGTCAGAAACACACTGTGGCGGGTCAGTTTCGCGCTCAATGTTCCATGTTGTAAGGCAGTGTCTGCAATCCAGACGAAATGGCTCAAGCGCACCTGTGGGGCAGGAATCCACACACTTTGAACAGTTGCCGCACCTGTTTCCCCTGAAAGGCGGGTCTGGCTCAAATTCTGCGTCCAGGAGCAGGACACCCAGGAACCCCCAGCTACCCTGTTTGCCCGCAATTAGTAGTGTGTTTTTGCCCTGCCACCCTAAACCAGCCTGTACCGCCAGCTTTCGCTCCATTATTGGAGCGGTGTCAACACAGACACGGCCCTTTGTGCCGGGAAGCAGGTTTTGAATGTGTTCAAGAACCTTAAATAAGCGCGATTTTAGAATTGTGTGATAGTCAAGTCCCCAGAGATAACGGCTCAGCTTCAAACTGTCGGCAGCGATTCCCGGAACCGCGCCAGGGCGGGCATATGGAAAAAAAACGACAATAGCTGTTTTTGCATCCGGAAAAACATGGTGCGGGTCCGTGATGCTTCTTTGTGACAAATAGTCCAGCGGTCCCGCAAAACCATCGGAAAACCATTTGTTAAGACGCTCTTGTTCCTCAACAAGCGGTTTGCAGTGTGTAAAACCTGCTTTTGAAAACCCCTGTGAATAAATGATTTTTTTGTTTTGCTCTTTGAGAGCAGTTCCATTTAACATGCACAATATGTTATACCTACTCAATCATGCCATGGCACATTTCACCTGGAATTGTTATAGAATCAGAATCAGCAGTTGATTTCGGTTGGCTACTGATAGCAATTTCGGCGGACAAAGCCCGCCTGTAAACAAATAGCAGAGAGCCGCATGATTTTCAGTTGTTGTTGGGTTGGAAATATTCTGGAGCGCCAAGTTGGATACCATAACGATAGAGTTGTTCGATTTAACTGTTTCTCAGGCTTTAATTGAAGTCCAGCGGGTATTGGATACACATCCAAACAGCGCTATCAGCATCGTTTTAGATGACGAGATGCAAAAACGTAATGTTATCAAGTTATTGGACAAACACGGACGCTCTGTAAATGTGTATAACCAGGGTCAGATGCTAATAATTGATGTAATTGCCCTTAAAAGACCGACTTACCTGCCACCCGCTGTGGTTATTCCAGTGGAGCCAAAGCTGGCTCCAATTAATCCGGTATTAATTCTCAGCGGCTCAATAGGCATTGGCGATCCATTGATGGGCCGCCGTTTGCTGCTGGAAGTTCTTAAACGCGCTGATAAGCATATTCCTTGGATTGGTATAGCTTATGAAGGATTTTCGATCCTAAAGGATACTGCGGGGCTGAAGATATTGCGGAACTTGGCAGCTTCAGGTGTTTCCGTTCGTGTTTCCAAAGAGTGTATGATGTTCTATGCTGAGGAAGCAAGTGGATTTGAAGTCATGGAGGACTCAGAGTGGCAATCGCTTTTGATTAAAGGAAATGTAACTAAGTTTTGAGATGGTCTATCAGTTATGAATCTTCCTAATACTTTAACGGTCATACGGATACTGCTGGTGCCAGTCCTGGTAGTAGTTCTGATGACGCGTGTGTCTTATCACGACATCATTGGTTCTGTTGTGTTTTGGGTTGCGTGCATCACTGATTTTTATGATGGATATTTAGCGCGAAAACGCTGTCAAGTCACTGTATTGGGCAAGCTTCTTGATCCACTTGCTGACAAGCTGTTAATTTCCGGCGCACTGTTGAGCCTGATAGAATTGGGCCTTACGCCAGCATGGATGGCTTTCATAATTCTGGCCAGAGAGATGGCGGTTACCGGATTGCGAGGTCTAGCCAGCGAAGAAGGCATCACTATCGCTGCTGATTGGATGGGCAAATGGAAGTTTGGTGCGCAAGTCGCGGCTATTTCATGCCTCCTATTTGGCCCGGTCTTGGACAAATGGATATATAAGTTTACTAATATCAATTTGTTTCAAACCTGGGGCCTTGCTGAGTTTTTCAGGGGAAGACTTTCCTCTGACCAATTTTGGGGGTTTTTCACCGGCATAGGACTTTTGCTTATGTGGATTGCCATGCTCCTGGCAGTTTGGAGCGCTATTCGTTATTTACTGTCTTTTTGGCGCAGCATCGGTGTCAGGCTCATTCAAGAGCAGGGAAGACTCACTAAAACGGGAAACGGAGATTAAATTTTGATTCGCAAACGGCTATTGGCAGGTCTTTTTTCTCTTTTGCCACTAGGGATAACGGTGTGGCTTCTAAAGGTGATTTTCAAAATTCTTATTGATTTTTTTAAAGAGCCATTGTTTTGGACCGCCAGACTTCTTGACATTTCAGAACCAACCTATTGGCAGCAAGCCGTATTCTCGCTGTTAGCAATGTGTTGTCTGCTGTTCGCAGTAGGCACATTAGTCCAAAACTATGTTGGGCGCCGTCTTTTGGGCTGGATGGACACCTTTATGTTGAATATCCCAGGAGTAAAAGGCATCTATGGGACAATAAAACAAATAATTAGTGCCATTCAAAGCGGCAATAGCGGAAGTTTTAAAGAAGTAGTGTTAGCCCATTGGCCAACCCCTGATTCAAAAGTCATAGGTTTTGTTACTAACCGGGGATGCTCTTGGGCATCGGAAGATGATTCTGAACAGGTGGTGGTATATATTCCCACCGCGCCAAATCCAGCCGCAGGTTTTGTGGTCATACTGGATAAATCCCTTGTTAAACCGGCAAATTTTACGCCTGAGCAGGCGCTGACATGGGTGGTATCAGGCGGCTTTGTTTCACCTGCCGAGTTTAGTGGAAAACTATAATCAAAACAAAAAAACATCTGAAATCTAAAATGAGGTGAAGTATGGAAGTTATTCGCGAGGTACTCCAGAAATGCGAGATGTTCGCAGGTCTTGACGACACCGATTTAGACGTTTTGGCTAGCGTTGCCCAAAGAAAAAATTTGCCCTCAGGCGCTTGGTTATTCAAACAGGGCGAGGCACGGCGTGCGTGTTTTATTGTTGCTGAAGGTGCGGTTGAGGTTACGAGAGATACTGGCGAATGTTTAGAGCAGTTAATTGTACTGCGGCCAGGCGGAGCCGCTGGTGAAGCCTCTTTGCTCCACGCAAACGCGCATACAGCCTCTGCCCAGGCAATGATGCCCACATCAATTATAGAAATTGAGAGAGAGTTACTGCGCAAGACCCTGGCTGATAACGGAAACACCGCTGTTCAAGTTCTGACGAGAGTAGCGACGGTACTGAACCGCAGATTATTGTACACAGGCGGCGGACAGTCTGGACAAGGCCAGTTCTATGATTCCGGCGCTGTCCGCTCTGAATCGGATCTCTTAGGTACAGCAAATGTGCCTGAAGACGCTCTGTTCGGCGTCCAGACGCTTAGAGCCTTGGAAAATTTTCCAATTACCGGTATTCCACTTTCACCCTTTCCCGCATTAGTGCGTGCACTTGCA
>JAIRRD010000125.1 GCA_031256155.1 Holophagales bacterium | reverse complement strand
CCCTTTTGAAGCAGTTCCTGAATACCAAGCACGTTTATTTCATCCTGGGTGAGTGTAAGTCCCATACTACCAGCATGAGTGTGAAACCACTGTGTGGAGCCAAGTGAGGAGTATGCTTTATGTCCCGGCTCAATAAAGAAAGACTCTAAATGTTTTGGGTCTTTTCTGAGCATCGCGTACTGGATATTCTCAAGAACTGCTCCCGGCACCTTTGCTGCCCCAGGGGCAACAGTAGGAATCTTGACTCCAGGAATCTTGACAACTTGTTTATCCTCAGATTTCTTTTCACATCCCACCGTGAAAAGTAACCCTGCGGCTACAACTAAGGCAAGCGGCTTTAACATGTACCCTCCTATTTGGCTAAAGTAGAATTTGGGATGTCAATTTTTAACATCCAAGGAGTCTAGTGTATCCCATTCGCTTAATTGTTGTTGGAAAACCTAAATCGGAATCCATATTACAATTAGAAAATCACTATAAAAAATTAATTAAAACCTATGTCCGCTTTGAAATTCTTGAAATCAAAGAGGGAAAGGGGAGTGGCGAACGTCAGTTGCTTGATGAAGCGGAGCGTGTGAGAAACGCCCTGAAGGGCTTTCAGAGACAGATACTTCTTGACGCGGGCGGAGTACAGAGAAATTCGGAAAGCTTTGCATCCTGGCTTGGCTCCCGTGTAGATTTGGGTGAACGATTGGCCTTTGCCATTGGCTCCAGTTACGGACTACATCCATCTTTAAAAGCTGATATTAAAGAACATATAAGCCTAAGCTCTATGACTTTCCCACATGATTTGAGCCGAATTATGTTTCTTGAACAGTTGTATCGAGCTTTCTGCATACTAAATGAGAAGCCATACCATAAATAGAGCGATTCCATGTTAAAATCCTCTTAGATAGAAGAGCTATACAATGAAATATATATTTTTGTGTTTTATTTCAATCAAAATTTAAGATATGTTAGCATTGGTTTTTTGTGGCTAAAGGATTGGTAAGTTTGACGACAGGGGGACAAAAATCAACTTCCATTAAAATTGAAAAGCCTTCGGCGCGTCAAAAAAAGGGGGGGCGTGAAAAGTGTTGCGCTACTTGCGGCAAGCCTTTTGCCCTTGAACCAGGTCAGAAATTTTTTGACTGTCCCGCTTGTTATCAAAAGAAACTTTCCAAGCAAAAACCCAGAAAGCTTTCGACGACAAGAGTACTCACCAGAATTCACTGCGCATCCTGCGGTGAGGTGGAGTTCGTGAGTTTTGTGCCTGATGATTCAACTACTGTACTTTGTAGCACATGCTTTAAACAGGTGCGGGAACAAAAAAAGCAAAAAAAGCATATTCAATTCGATATAGGAGATTTTTCGACATGAAATTAACGCCACTTCTCTTGCTACAGCTGTCAATGGTTTTGGCAGCTCAGACAGGATCCACTGCGACCACTAAATCGGCTAGCCAAGCTCCGCAACAAAAACCGACTGCCCAAGCCCAGAACAAAGCTCTGCAAGAAACTGAGGAATTGCGCGCAATCAGAGATACCTTCAGCCAAGTGCTGGATTCAGCAAATATGTCGTGGTTTGGCAGTCCATACCGACAAATCAACGCTGTTGACATAAGTGGAAATATCGCTATTGTCCTCAGTGGAACTGTAATTGACAACAAGATTGAACAGCTCACACAAGGGGTTGCCAGAGGAGCGGGCACCAAGAGTGGCCAGGCTTTTGGCACATTGCAAGGCACGTACTTCGCAAATGGCGATCACATTTACAACGTGAATGGTGATTTTGGATCCTTGCGTTTTTGGCGAACTGGCGAAAAAGGCTTTTGGTACATAAGGGATCAGAATGTCTATACAACGGCCATAGATATGGCCCCCCCCAATGCCCCGCTCTCTTTCATGGGGTGGTTTGCCTCTGTAATGTCAGACATCAAAGAAGTCTATATTAAAGGTACAGCATTCCAGGTTTCCAAGGGCAAAGACACAACAATCAACGGCAAAGCTGCCCAAACCATTATTTTTAATGCTCCTACCGCTCCATATGACCCAAGAAAGCGTGAACAGGCGGCCTCTGAAACATTTAGTTTCTGGAAAAAAGGGCGTTTAGAAGTCGCCTATGACACCTCTGGCAAACAACCCCTGAGAATGGTGTATTCCAACGAAGCTCAGGGCATAGACGCCACAATGAACTTTACCTATGACTCCAACGGACACATAAAGCAAGTAGCTATATCAAACAGAAGCAAACAGTGGGAAGGCCCCGGTTTTATCACAGCAAGCTATAACGGAGAGGGAATGATTTCCGCAATATCAGGGGAATTGACCGGCTCATCACATAAAACCACGTTTAACCTCAGTACCGCTTGGAATAAAGACAAAAAAGTATCAAGCATTCAATCCGCTGTTCCGCCAACTGCAGCTAAACTTGGGCGCGAAGATATGGAACTCCGCTTTGCCATGCTTTTCGCAAGCAATATTGGTGATCTGCAGAGGGCTAGCTTTAATTTTATGGTGCCTAAAGTGTCGCCTGTCACGCCCACCACACTTCCCGCCCCCGCCCCTGTCAAGCGGTAAGTTACTCAAAAAAGCCTCCGACACAGAGCCGGAGGCTTGTATTTGTGAACCGCTCAAAGCGGTTTGAATACGTGCCGCCTAAAGGCGGCATTACTCTACTAACAGTCCTAATTGCTCCAGCCTCTGATCCTCACTCCGTTTTTGCCTACGCCACTCATTTCGCCATCCGCTCCAAATTCGCGTCTGGCTTTGTTCGGGTACAGCCCATCAACTCTATTGAACTTGCAAAACAGCTGTTTTGCAAGTAGTTTGCCTCAAATTAAATTGTGGAATGCAATTTGATATGGAACCGCTATACTGTCATAATGTAATGTGTTTTTTGGAGATTCATGATGGTTCCTAAAATTTTTTTTACTCTAGTGTCCTTGCCGTGTTTGCTTCTCCAATCCCAGGAGAGTAATCCCTTTTTTTTTTTTTTTTTAACACCATTTCAAGTACCGCCCTTTCAACAAATCAAAGAAGATCATTTTCTTTTCGCTTTCAAAGAAGGCATGGCAAGGCAGAAAAAAGAAGTGGACGAAATCATCAACAATCCAGCAGCGCCAATCTTTAAGAATACTGTTGAGGCGTATGAGATGTCTGGATCATTTTTGGAGCGAGTTTCCGCTGTTTTCAGCAATCTGAGCGGTGCAGAGACCAACGCACAGCTTCAGGCTATCAATCGTGAGTTAGCGCCCATGCTTTCCGCTCATGGTGATGATTTGCGCTTGAATGAAAAACTTTGGCTGCGTGTGAAAGCTGTATGGGAAAACCGTGGAACAGAAAAACTAAACGCAGAACAGGCCAGACTTCTGGAGCGCACTTATAAGTCATTTGTTCGTGCGGGGGCTGCCCTGTCCGATGAAGCCAAAGAAAAAATGCGTAATATCAATTCCGAGTTTTCCACTCTGTCAGTTAAGTTCGGTGAGAATTTGCTCAAAGAAAACAATGGTTTTCTCGTTGTGATTGACAAGAGCGAAGATTTGGCAGGACTTCCGGCAGGTCTTGTCACTCAGGGTGTTGCTGATGCCAAAGCGGCCAAACAGGAAGGGAAGTGGGTATATACGCTTCAAGCACCATCTATTTGGCCTTTTCTCACGTATTCCGAAGATCGTGGACTTAGAAAAAAAATGTTAGAAGCCTATTTGACCAGATGTGACAAAGGCGATGAATTTGATAACAAAGCTATTGTCAGCAGGATCGCCGCACTGCGCGTTGAAAAAGCTGGTTTACTTGGCTATAAAACATGGGCAGACTTCATTCTGGAAGAAAATATGTCCAAAAACCCCAAGGGCGTTTACGACCTTTTGGATATGCTCTGGAAACCGACCATGGAAAAGGCGCGCCAGGAACTGACTGAACAACAAGCCATTGCTGATACTGAAAACAGCTACATTAAAATAGCGCCTTGGGATTGGTACTTTTACAGCGAAAAAGTAAAAAAGTCCAAGTTTGATTTGGATGAATCCGAATTAAAACCATATTTTGCTATTGACAAAGTGCGTGATGGCGCTTTTCAGGTTGCCACCAGACTGTTTGGAATTACGTTCCACCCACGCAAGGATATTCCGGTCTATAGCCCTGAGGTACAAGCCTTTGAAGTTAAAGAAAAAGATGGCCGCCATTTGGGCGTGTTCCTAGTTGATTACCATCCAAGGCCCGGTAAACGCGGCGGAGCTTGGTGCAGTTCTTATCGCGGCGCAAAGAAAGACGAAAAAGGCAAGCAAGTTACTCCTGTTGTGGTGAATGTCTGTAACTTCACCCGCCCGGCTGGAGACGCACCGGCGTTACTCACTGCAGATGAGGTCAGAACACTGTTTCATGAATTTGGCCATGCGTTGCATAGTTTATTTTATGCAGGTTCTTACCGCGGAATAGCTGGCACACCAAGAGACTTTGTGGAATTGCCAA
>JAIRRD010000256.1 GCA_031256155.1 Holophagales bacterium | reverse complement strand
TGCCGTCTTTGCTTCCGCAAACACGCTCTTGCCGGCGAGCTGCCTGGCGTTCAGAAATCTAGCTGGTAAGCGAGGCGTATAAAATGTACACAGATCCGATTGCTGATTATCTCACACGTATTCGCAATGGCATCATGGCAGGCCATGACGCTGTTGTAATTCCAGCGTCAAATATGAAAGCGCGCTTATCCGGTATTCTGAAGCAGGAAGGCTACATACATAGTTTTAAGCCAGTTGAACATGAAGGCCGTAAATACTTGGTACTTGGGCTTAAGTATGTGAAAGACCATGAAAATGTAATTCATGGACTTAAACGCATTTCTACGCCTGGTCTGCGCGTTTATGCTGGTGTTAAAGAAATTCCTGAAGTCAATGGTGGCCTGGGAATAGCAATTCTGTCCACTCCCAAAGGCCTGTTGACTGGAAAAGACGCCAGGAAACAAAATGTTGGCGGTGAAATCATTGCCCACGTTTGGTAGTTCTAATTTGATTTATTAACCGAGGATAACAACATGTCTCGCATAGGAAAAAAGCCCGTGACGTTGCCGAAAGGCGTGAAAGTCACTGTCAACGGGGCCGAGGCCGTTGTCGAGGGTTCCAAGGGCAAACTCACCTGCCCAATCCCAAATGGGATTAACCTTGACGTTAAGGCCGATTCCATCTCCTTTACCCGCGTTAGCGAAGAACCTCAGGCTCGCGCTTTCCACGGTCTGACTAGGGCTCTCTTGCAAAATGCCGTTACAGGTGTTACGGATGGCTGGAAGAAAGAACTTGATATAGTCGGCGTGGGGTACAAGGCTGCAATGGAAGGTACAGCGCTCCGCTTGGATCTTGGGTACAGTCACCCAATTATCTTTGACCCGCCAAAGGGCATCCAGGTGACGGTCGAAAAAAATACGCATATAACAATTACCGGGATTGACAGGCAGTTGGTTGGACAAGTGGCCGCCAATATTCGCCAATACCGCAAGCCTGAGCCTTATAAAGGCAAAGGAGTCAAATATACCGGTGAAATCGTGCGCCGTAAAGCCGGCAAGACTGGTAAGTAGGGGGGAGCATGTCAAGAGATATCAAGCTGCGCCGCCAAAAGACAAAAACCCGCATTCGTGGACGTATTTCTGGAACAAAGGAAAGACCGCGCCTTACTATCTATAAGAGCCTGAAACGTATCTATGTGCAGGCGATTGACGATACTTGCGGAATTACTTTAGCTGCTGCTTCAAGCCTTGAAAAAGAGCTTCGTGAAAAGCTCGGGAATGGTGCGAATGTGGAAGCCGCAAAAGCTGTTGGCGCTCAAATAGCCGCTCGGCTCAAGGAAAAAGGTATTACTTCAGTTGTTTTTGACCGCAATGGAAATCTTTATCATGGCCGCGTTAAGGCGCTGGCCGATAGTGCCCGTGAATCCGGGCTTCAGTTCTGAGGTTAGGCTATATGGCAAATACAAACGCAGAACACAGGCACTCTCAGACTGAAACTGAAAAGCCTCAAAGTGAATTCAAAGACCAAGTCATATATGTTGGTCGCGTTACCAAAGTGGTGAAAGGTGGTAAGAACTTTTCTTTCAGTGCTTTGGTTGTTGTCGGAGATGGCAAAGGCAAGGTTGGTTTTGGGCTTGGCAAGGCCCTTGAGGTTCCTTCAGCTATTAAAAAAGGGATTGAGAGCGCAAAGCGCAATATGATTCGCGTTCCCGTCAATCCCAGCGGAACTTTACCCCATCAGATAACAGGACATTTTGGCTCTGGCTCCGTTCTTATGAAACCAGCCCCCGAAGGAACAGGCATCATTGCTGGTGCCGCTGTTCGCGCAATTATGGAAGCTGTTGGCATTACCAATGTTCTAACAAAGAATCTGGGTTCTTCCAATCCGCACAATGTAGTCCGCGCAACCTTTGATGGTTTTAAAAATTTAATGGATCCGTACACAGTAATCACAAATCGCGGATTGGATCAAGCGGAGGCCTAGATGTCGCAGTTAATTGGTAAAAAGGTCATCCTGACCCTCAAGCGCTCCACAATCTGTACGATACCCAAGCATCGCGCTTTTGTTCAAACACTTGGACTTAAAAAAGTTGGCGATACCCGTGAGTGTGAGTACACGCCGAATGTGCATGGCATGGTCAAGCGCATTCCCCACCTTATCGAAATCACGGTGAAGGGATAGGGTTATGAAACTTAATGAATTAAAACCTGCCGAAGGCGCGGTAAAAAGCCGCAAACGCGTTGGTCGTGGACCAGGTTCTGGTTTGGGTAAAACATCCGCCCGCGGTGAAAATGGCCAGAAATCCCGCCGTGGTTATAGTCGGCAAAGGGGTTTTGAGGGCGGTCAGATGCCTTTGCACAGAAGACTCCCAAAGCGCGGATTTACAAATATTTTTGCACCGCTGACCAAAGAAATTGCACTATCTGTTATTTCTGCTAATTTTAAAGATGGTGAAACAGTCAACATAGAATCACTCAGGGGGAAAAAATTGATAAGTTCCAGGATTGAACGCATTGTTGTGCTGGCATCCGGCGAACTTACCTGCAAAGTGACCGTGAATGTTGATCGCGTGACAAAGGGCGCACGGGAAGCTATTCTGGCAAAAGGCGGTACCATTCAGGAACCTGCCGATAAGAATGCTAATTTGTAAGGTACCTTGAATGGAACAACTCCGGCAAATCTTTACTAACCCAGAACTGCGCAGGCGATTATTATTTACGCTTATCATGCTTGCTATTTTTCGCCTTGGCGTACATGTGTCTGTTCCGGGTGTCAATGTTGAGATATTGCAGTCGGCTCTTAAAAGTAAAGTCGGAGATTTTGCCGGCATGATTGATTTGTTTTCCGGCGGAGGTTTTAAAAAATTCTCAATTTTTGCATTAGGCATTACACCCTACATAACCGCGAGTATCGTTTTACAGTTAATGGGAGCGGTGGTTCCTCAACTGGAGCAATTACAGAAAAAAGAGGGTGAGGCCGGAAGAAAAAAAATCAACCAGTGGACGCGATATCTCACGGTCGTGCTGGCCTTTGTTCAAGGTATCGGCATTGCCTCAATAGCGCAAACCATTCAAGTGGGCGTTGTTGAAAATCCCGGTATGGCTTTTAAACTCATGTGCGCTTTTACGCTGACTACAGGTACTATATTCATTATGTGGATTGGTGAGCAAATAACTGAGCGTGGTGTTGGGAATGGTATATCACTCATGATTTTTGCTGGAATTGTTGCGGGTCTTCCCAAGGGAGTACAGACAATTTACTCTTTATTCGTTGAATCAATTCGCGGCATAAATCCAACGCCGCCAGGAGCGTATTTTTTGCTTATTGCGATAATGATTGCGGTGTTGCTTGCTGTTGTGATGATGGAAAATGCCTACAGGCGGATACCAATCCACTACGCGCGGCGCGTTGATTCATCCCGCATGGCAAGCCAGCGCAGTTCATATCTGCCGTTGAAGGTTAATACCGGTGGTGTTATGCCGGTGATTTTTGCCAGTTCCATTATTTATTTCCCGGCCACTATCGCAAACTTTGCTCAGTGGGAATGGCTTGCCAAAGTCTCCAGTTATATTAGTTACGATTCGCACTTTTGGATTTATACACCTGTGTTTGTTGGTGTGGTCGTTTTCTTTGCCTTCTTCTACACAAGCATTGTATTTAACCCCGATGAGACTGCGGAAAACATGAAACGCAGCGGTGGATATATTCCAGGCATAAGGCCTGGTAAGGAAACCAGCGTTTATATGGATGGTATTCTCTCCAAGTTGACCTTTGCAGGTGCCATATATTTGGCTGTAGTTTCTATTGTGCCTCTTGTTCTTATGAAAAATGTGCAGGGCATGTCTAATATTTATTACGGCGGCACTTCACTTTTGATTGTTGTTGGTGTGGCAATGGATACTGTTGCTCAGCTTAATAGCTATCAAGCTATGCGTCGTTTTGATGGTTTCCTTGAAAAGGGAAGGATTCGCGGCAAAGGCAAAGGCAGCAGGGGACCTGTGGTCAGGGTGAACTAATGAGGATACATATACTTTTTGGTGCACCTGGTTCCGGTAAAGGTTCCCAGGCACAGTTACTCGAAGAAAAATTTGATTTGACACGTATTTCAACGGGTGATATTCTAAGAAATTCTGCCTCTGCGGGGACAGAACTCGGCCTTCGGGTCAAAGCCAATATGACTAGTGGCACACTGGTGGACGATGACATTGTCAACGGGATTGTCTTTGCGCGGCTGCGGGATGAGACCAAAGATGTGTTGTTTGATGGTTATCCACGAACTCTGAAACAAGCTATAGCTCTTGACGACTTCCTCTCTGATAAGGGCATTTCTTTTGGATTAGTGGCTTACATTGATGTCCCGATGTCTGTCTTAGAAAACCGGGTTGTTAATCGCCGTGTATGCAGTAACAGCACAT
>JAIRRD010000177.1 GCA_031256155.1 Holophagales bacterium | reverse complement strand
GCAGTTGAAACCGAGCTATTCGCTTCCTGTTTTAACTCGCAGGATCAGAAGAACGCAATGCGGGCATTTGTTGAAAAACGCCCGCCCGATCCCTTTATGAATAAATAGCAGCAGTTTGGGTTTGCTTTATAATTCATCCTAAGGCAAATTATGGTTTTGTTTCCTCCATATAATTGTCCAGCATATCCAGACAGGTTTTGAAGTTTTCCCTGCCGTAACCCATTCTGAAATAGCCGCCTTCCTTGTCAAATAATGTGCCTGGTGCCAGTAAAACGCCCTTCTGTCTGACAAGGCCATCGCAAAAATCATGCACAGATTGTGAAATTTTTAAGCGGTGGAAAGCGATTGGTCCGGCCATGGGCCTATTGTATTGAAATAAATCCTTGTGTTTTTTAAAGAATTGATCCGAGTATAATAGGTTTTCGTTTATGATTTTTCTGTTGCGGGCAAATAGTTTGCCGCGGTTTTTGACGGCGATTATGGCCAGTTTTTGTGAGGGAACAGCGCTGCAAATGGTAGTGTAGTATTTGAACCCAAGCATTTTCTCCAGAAAGCATTTGTTTTGCGAGGCCAGCCAGCCAATGCGTAAACCTGCCACCCCGCAGGCTCTGGACGTTCCGTTCAGTCAAAAAGCGCTCTCATATATGTCGGCAAACGAAGGCGGTTCGTTTTCAGAGAGTCCGCGGTAGACTTCGTCCGAAAACACCAAAAGGCCATGCCTTTGCGCAAGACTCGCTATCGCTTTGTTCTGCTCCATCGACAAGCAGTATCCAGTCGGGTTATTTGGTGAACACAGCGCTATGATTTTGGTGTTTGGTTTGACTAAGTTTGCCAGACTGTCTGTGTCAATAGTCCAGCCGTTTGAAGTTTGAACCAGTTCCCAGTTCGATACTTCACAGCCGATTGCACGGCAAATCTCATAGGTGGATTGGTAAGCCGGAAACATGGTGATAAGGTGATCGCCTTTTTCCAGTACGCTATTCATAAAAATGAAAATCGCCTCCTGTGCGCCGGCAAACTCAAGTATCCCGCGTTCATCAATGCAGTCGTATGTTTTGGAGATTTCAAACAATAGTTCAGGGTCGCCGAAAGATTCACTGTAACCGAGCTGGCTCTTGAGAAAGTTCTCCTTTGCGTCAGGTTCCAGTGAAAGCAATTCCCCAAGGGGCATGGATTCACAATCAGAGCAGCATAGCAGGTATGGTGCGTTAAACTCGTACTTGTTAAAAAACTTTTCCAGCCTAAAATCGTCAATTTTCATAAACCTCTCCGTGCGAATCGCTGCTGTGATTATATCGTCTCCATGGGGCTAAAACAACATCTCGCATTAGTTCATAAAAATGATTATAATATGTCGGCAAGAATATGTCGGCGAGTTATTTATGCGATCTGGCTGGTAAATACCGTTCTCTGTCAATAATCGGAATGTGCAAGAATGCCGGTAAAACAACCGTTCTTAACCATATCATTCATAATATGGTTACAGATGAGCGGCTAACGGCTATGACCTCCATTGGCAGAGACGGCGAAGCTGTTGATCTGGTTACCGGTACAGCCAAACCCGGCATTTATATTTATGCTGGCTTTCTAATTGCTACCGCCGCGGGCTTGTTGGATAGCTGTGATATTACCAAGGAATTCCTTTTGAATACCGGCATATCCACGCCTTTGGGGGAAATTATTGTTCTGCGCGCTTTAAGTGATGGTTATGTTCAATTGGCCGGGCCTTCCGTGGTCAGCCAACTGGAACAGTTGACCTGCACTTTTTCGCAAATGGGCGCGAATAGAATTATCATTGACGGCGCGGTCAACCGTAAAACTTTATGCTCCTTCACCGAAGCTGCAATTTTGTGTACCGGCGCTTCCTGCGGGACCAGCATGGATGCGATTATAAAAGAAACTCTTCATGTTTACAAAATGCTTGCCCTGCCGGAAATAAACGACGACGCCCTACGGCAATTAGTCAAGGTACAAAAAAAAGTTGCTGATAAAATAATACTGTGCGGCAGGCAGCACATCACCTTACCGTCCAATGTGAACATTGGAGAGGGGCTGCGTGAAAACTTGCTAAACAATACTACACATGTGTATGTGGACGGAGCGTTATCCGATAGCCTGGTACAATCACTGCTTTTTTCCGGTGCTGACCTTTCAGGTGTAAACCTCGTGGTTAGCGATTCGGGTAAAATACTGGTAAGCGCGGGCAATTACGAGAAGTTGCGCCTTAGGGATAGTGGCATACAGGTTTTGAACAGTGTCAATTTACTGGCTGTTACTGTAAATCCTTTTTCGGTTTATGGAAATAATTTTGATAAGGACAGTTTCCGTGCGCAGCTCGCTGGACAAATTGAAGTACCGGTATTCAATGTTGAGGATGCTTAGATGATTGATTTAAGCCTGCAGCAGAAAAAGGATATAGGTTTGCAATTTGTCATCGACCTTACAGCCCCGAGCTCCGCTTACGGCAAAGAGAGACTGCGGAACTCCAAAAGCTTCACGCCGGAACAAAAAGGCGAATTACAGCGGGAGCTGGATAACATTGAAAAGACATTGCTGTATAGGTCGCAGCTTGAATCAGAGTACAGGCGTTTGGAACAGATATTTTCTCAAATAAAAGATATACGAAAATCAATACTGAAGTGCCAGGACGGCATCCTGGGTGAAATTGACTTGTTTGAAATCAAGAGCTTTTTACTGCGGCTAACGGAATTAACGCCTCTTTTTGAAACCATTAATTGCCGCGCGGGGTATGACGGCATTGTTTTCCAGGACACAGAACAAGCGCTACAACTGCTGGATCCTGAACACAACCGCGTTGCCTCTTTTCACATAAGTAACTATTACTCTGCGGAACTTACGCGTATCCGCAGCAAAAAGCGGGACACTGAAGAAGAAATGCGCCGGTTTTCGTTCAAGGATATTCCTGCTGCATTGTTTGAAAAGCGGCAAAACCTGGCCCTGGAAGAAGAGCAAGAAGAGCAGAAGGTCCTTGCCGCCCTTACAAGGAAGCTGGAACCGTTTGTTTTACCGCTGCTTGCCAATACCGATACAATAGCCGAACTAGACCTGGTGATTCAAAAAGCCATTGTCGCGAAAAAATACCATGCCTGTAAGCCGTTAATTGGCGGTAATAGTGTAAGTTTTGTTGACATGCTAAATCCAGAAATAGCCGCGCAGCTTAATAAACAAGACAAAAAATTCACGGCAATTGACATAGAATTGTGTAAAGGGGCAACTGTTATCACCGGCGCCAATATGGGTGGCAAGAGTGTGGCTCTTGCCACAATCGCCCTCAACGTTGCCCTGATACACTATGGCTTCTACCCTTTTGCCGCGATGGCGGTTTCCCCCTTGTTCGATTTTTTGTATGTTGTGTCGGGTAACATGGAATCAAGAGAGCATGGGCTTTCCAGCTTCGGAGGGGAGCTTGTCAGTTTCAATAAAATTGTTTCGGACATTAACAAAGGCTTTGCCTGTGTGTTTATTGACGAATTTGCGCATGGAACAAATCCTGTCGAGGGAACGGCTATAGCTCAAGGCGTTACCGAATACCTGAACGAAAAGAACGCTATAACTTTGCTTACTACTCATTACGATAAAGTGGCGGAATATGCCAATGCCCACTATCAGATAATGGGACTTAAGCAGCTTGATTTGGAGAAAATAAAAAACGAGACAGAGCCTCTGGCGCATAACGATAGGGTTTGCCGCATTGCCGCGTGCATGAATTACAATTTGGTACCGGCGGATAAAAAACAAGAACCGCCAAGGGAAGCGCTGAATGTCTGCTATTTATTGGGTATTCCGGCTGAAATAACAGCCAGGATTGAAAGAAACTACCAAGAGCTTGCCAGGAAATAAAAGAGCCGACAAATGAGGAAAAACGATATACAATCGTTACTGCACCCTCAGCGGGAAAATGTTCAAGCGCCCGCTGCAGTTTGAACACATTGAGGAGCATTTACTCGCAGGAGCCAGCGCCAGAAATGGCTCCATCAAAAAGCCTTTTAAAACAATCTGAATTCTATGGGCTGAATATATGGCTAATTATCTTGAGGGAACCTCTAAAAACCCTAGCTAAAACTAGTGGAGTAGTAGTATAATTATTTTCATGAAACAGAAAGGCTTTTTTGATGAAGACAATCGATTGGAAGAGTTAAGTAAGCTAGGAGACCCACTAGAAAAATTAAATAGGCATGTTAGTTGGGATGGATTACAGGAGATTTTAACCAAAACATTTAAAAAGGTAGCGAAAGGTCCTGAGGGGCGTCCGCCATTTGATTATGTCATGATGTTCAAAATACTAGTACTACAGAAACTATATA
>JAIRRD010000113.1 GCA_031256155.1 Holophagales bacterium | reverse complement strand
GTTCCATCCTCAAAATTGCGTTCCGCAATTTTGAGGATGGAAGGTTTTGAGGCAGGCTTCAATTATTGCAAACCCTTTTAATTTCAGCCAAATCTCCAAAATGTACCCACCATGTCGCCAGACCTCATTCCGTGTAAAATGGCACATTTCATATGGGATTGCTACAATTTACTCTTTTGTCACACGATTATGCAAAGCTGTTTTCTGGACTAATATGTCCTACCCTAATCAAATGGAACTAAATTATGACACCGCAACAAAGCACTAGTAGATCGAACAATTTATCAAAAAAATCATCCAACCAGAAAATCGTTTTGACCGTTGTAGCAGTCGTCATAGTGATAACCATGATTGTGTTGTACATGACTTGCAACGGCGGTAAAAAGAACGCAGATGTCAGGAGTGTGCGCGCCGTACCGGTTGTGGCAACAAAAGCTATTATTGGAAACCTGCCTGTAATTCTCACGAGTCTCGGTATTGTAACGCCCACGGACGTAGTGATTGTAAAGACCAGAGTAAACGGACAATTATTGCGCGTTTCTTTTACCGAAGGCCAAATGGTACAGCAGGGCGACCTTCTAGCTGAAATAGACCCTCGCCCATATGAAGTTCAATTAATGCAGGCAGAAGGCCAGAGAGCCAGAAACCAAGCAGCGTATCAGCACGCGAAAGCCGATTTGGATCGGTACAAGAACCTTGTCGACCAAGGTATTGTCTCTAAACAACAGCTCGACGCGCAGACCGCCCAAACCGATCAGCTAGCGGCAGCCCTAAAGAGTGACGATGGATCACTCGAAAGCGCTAAATTAAACCTAACTTACTGCCGCATTACAGCGCCCGTCTCTGGTCGCGTAGGACTTCGCCAGGTTGATCCGGGCAATCTGGTCAGCACATCCGACACAAACGGTATAGTTGTCATAACGCCGTTGATGCCCATTTACGTCTCTTTTTCAGTACCGGCGGTTTCCATCGGCGATATTATTAAGAGAGACAGAGATTACAAGAAAATTGGCATTGAGGCATGGAATGATAATTTCACAACCAAACTGGCCGTTGGAAAGTTGTGGGCAGTTGATAACCAAGTGGACACCACCACAGGGACCGTCAAGTTCAAAGCTCTGTTCGACAATCAGGACGCCTCTCTCTTTCCCAATGAGTTTGTAAACGTGCGGCTGTATGTGGATACCTTAAAGAAAGTTGTACTCATACCAAGTTCCGCTGTTCAAAAAAGTCCCCAAGGGGATTTCGTCTATGTAGTAAAAGATGATTCCACTGTGGAAATGCGGCTGATAAATGTCATGGCCAGTCAGGGGGAGCAAACCGCACTGACGGGCGGACTTGGCTCAGGTGAGACAGTCGTCACGGACGGCATAGAAAAATTGCGACCCGGAGCTAAAATTTCAATTCCGGGAGCATCCCCCCAGCATGATAGCGGCGGCGCTGGACGTGAGAGACAAGGACAAGAGCAAGGGAAGACCAAGTCATGAATCCATCCAAGCCATTCATTCTCCGGCCAATAGCCACATCGCTTCTGATGGCCGGAATAATGCTGGTTGGTATTTTTGCATTTCGTTTTTTGCCCGTATCGGCCCTTCCGCAGGTTGACTATCCAACCATTCAGATAGCGACTTTTTATCCAGGCGCAAGTCCTGACGTAGTCGCATCTGCCATTACCGCACCTTTAGAGAGACAATTTGGCCAACTGCCAGGGCTGACCAGAATGTATTCAGCCAGTTCATCCGGCAGTTCGTTACTGACCTTACAGTTTGACCTCAATTTGGACATTGACATTGCTGTTCAGCAAGTACAGGCATCCATAAACGCAGCTGGCACATATCTGCCAGTCAATCTTCCCAATCCTCCCATATACAGCAAGTCTAACCCCGCCGACGCCCCTATCCTGAGTTTGGGTCTCACCTCAACCTCACTCCCATTGACCAAGGTGCAGGACTATGCGGACTCAAGGCTCGCGCAAAAAATCAGTCAACTACCAGGCGTTGGTCTTGTAAGCCTGAGCGGTGGCCAAAAGCCAGCGGTACGCATTCAAGCCAACCCAAGACAGCTTTCCTCCTATGGCCTGACAATGGCGGATGTGCGCCAGGCCGTGACGCTCAGTAATGTCAATCAAGCCAAAGGTAATTTTGACGGCATGCGTCAGGCTTTTGCTATTGGGGCAAACGACCAATTACTCAGCAGTGAACAGTACAAATCTATTATCGTCACTTACAAAAACGACTCACCCGTCTATTTGTCAGATGTCGCGACAGTAATTGACGCTGCGGAAAACGTCAAACAGGCCGCATGGATGAATTCAACCCCCTCTGTTATTCTTAACATTCAGCGTCAGCCCGGGGCCAATATTATTGCTGTAGTTGACAAAGTAAAAGCCCTGTTGCCTCAGCTCACGGCCTCGCTTCCGACTTCTGTTGAAGTTGATATCCTGACCGACAGGACAACAACAATACGCGCTTCAGTCAGGGATGTTGAATTTGAGTTGATGCTCTGTATTGCTCTGGTAGTAATGGTAATTTTTGTGTTTTTGAGAACCATGGCCGCAACAGTAATACCAAGCGTGGCTGTACCGCTCTCTTTGGTTGGGACGTTTGGGGTGATGTATGCCCTTGGCTTCAGCCTGAACAACCTGACGTTGATGGCATTAACTATAAGCACAGGTTTCGTGGTTGATGACGCCATCGTGATGATAGAAAACATCATGCGCTACATAGAAGAGGGCGAAGAACCCCTTAAAGCGGCATTAAAGGGATCAGAACAAATTGGTTTTACGATTTTATCTTTGACCGTTTCACTCATCGCCGTCTTAATTCCACTGTTGTTCATGGGCGATGTCGTTGGCCGTCTCTTCAGGGAATTCGCTATCACGCTCAGCGTCACCATCCTTGTTTCAGCCTTTGTATCTTTGACCCTCACGCCCATGATGTGTGCTAAACTTCTGAAACACAGACGCCCTGAAGACCAGAACCGCTTTTACAAGGCCTCGGAAAAAGTATTTCAGGATATAATTGATTTTTATGACCGCACATTAAAGTGGGTAATGCAGCACCAAAACGCCACCCTGTCTGTGGCAATAGCAACTTTGGTCTGCACTATTCTTCTCTACATCGTCATACCCAAGAGTTTTTTCCCTGTTCAGGATACTGGCGTAATAGTCGGAATTACCGAAGCTCCCCAGTCAATTTCCTTTGATGCCATGGCCGTCCGCCAGCAGGTGCTTGCGGAAGTAATTCTTCGGGATTCTGCCGTAGAGAGCCTTTCCAGTTTCATTGGCATTGACGGAACAAATACAACTCTTAACAGTGGACGCATGCAAATCAACCTTAAACCATTGGGTCGGCGCAACGCGAGCGCAGCAGACATCATGAACAGGATTCAGACCGAGGTCTCTGATGTTCACGGGATACAGTTATTCATGCAGTCAGTTCAGGACCTGACTGTTGAAGACAAAGTGAGCAGAAACCAATTCCAATACGTACTGGAGGACGCTGACCCCGTTGAACTGGACAAATATGTCCCCATGTTGGTTGACAGCTTGCAACAAATTCCGATTCTCAGGGACGTCGCCAGTGACCTCCAAAACAACGGCCTTCAAGCCAGGGTAATCTTGGATCGCACGACCGCATCCAGATTAGGCATAACCCCGCAGATACTGGACGATGCGCTTTACGATGCCTTTGGTCAGCGGCAGATATCCACAATGTTTACGCAGTTGAACCAGTACAAAGTTGTGCTGGAGGCTCAGCCGGGCTTGGTGAAAACTCCCAGTGACCTACTGGGAATGTACGTCAGATCAAACACAGGTCAAATAATTCCTCTCAGCGCATTTACCAGGATTGAAACTGGCCCTGCGTCGCTTTCAATAAACCACCAAGATCAATTCCCCTGCGCCACAGTTTCCTTCAATCTCGCTGCGGGCGCTTCACTAGGTGACGCAGTTAAAGCTATCGAAAAAGCCTTTTACGAACTAAACGCCCCGGCAAGTTTCAAAGGAAAATTTGAAGGAACTGCTCAGGCGTTTGGCGCATCCCTCTCAAACACTCCCTGGCTGGTACTCGCGGCAGTCATAACCGTTTATATACTGCTCGGCATTTTGTATGAGAGTTATATACATCCAATAACAATTCTCTCAACACTTCCATCAGCTGGTGTCGGCGCATTGTTGTCTCTTATGATTTGTCGTACAGACTTCACCATCATCGCCCTTATAGGAATCATATTGCTGATAGGCATAGTGGCTAAAAACGCCATTATGATGATTGACTTTGCGCTGGAAGCCGAGCGCAAGGACGGCATGGAACCTGAAGAAGCCATTTTTCAGGCGTCCATACTCAGATTTCGGCCCATCATAATGACTACAATGGCGGCGCTGTTGGGTGGATTGCCACTGGCCCTGAGTTCTGGCGTTGGCTCTGAATTGAGGCGTCCGCTCGGTATAGCAATCGTAGGCGGCCTGATATTCAGCCAGGTTTTGACACTGTACACAACACCAGTGATTTATCTGGCCTTTGACCGCTTGGCAAAAAGGATGCGGGGCAAAAACAGCAATGACGCATCTGGTTTTTTGGATAGAAAGGAGCATGTACACCGTGCTGATGCGCTAAGTACGCCGCCAATGGGGGAAGCGTGAATTTATCCACGCCATTTATCAAGCGCCCGGCTGCCACAACGCTTTTGACCATTGCAATTACAATGGCAGGGGCCATTGCCTATAGATTTTTGCCCGTTGCGCCAATACCACAAGTAGAGTTTCCAACCATACAGGTTTTCGCAAACCTGCCTGGCGCAAGTCCAGAGACAATGGCCTCATCTGTAGCAACGCCGCTGGAGCGCCAATTTGGGCGGATTGCCGGCATAACTGAAATGACCAGCAGTAGCTCATTGGGTTCCACGAACGTCACGCTTCAGTTTGATTTGGACAGGAACATAGATGCTGCTGGCAGAGAAGTTCAGGCAGCCATAAATGCCGCGAGAAGCCAGCTACCTGCAAATCTTCCGAGCAATCCCGGATGGAGAAAAGTCAATCCGGCCGATTCGCCGATTCTGATGCTGATGCTTTCATCAACCGTTGTTCCCAGAACGCAGATGTACGATGTCGGAAGCACCATACTCCAGCAGAAGCTCTCCCAAATACCGGGTGTGGGGCAAGTTTTTGTGATGGGCGGGGCCATGCCTGCCGTAAGAGTAGAAGTAAACCCCAACATTTTAAATAGTCATGGCCTCTCACTTGAGGATGTCCGCGCGTCCATCGCCGCCGCCAATGTCAATCGCCCGACAGGTGATATTTCGGATGGTTTCTCCACATGGTCCATTGATGTGACAGACCAGATTTTTGCCGCCGAAGACTACGCGAAAATAATCGTTAGATACAAAGATGGAGCCGCGCTTCGTTTGGATCAAGTCGCCAGCGTCACCGACTCTGTCCAGGAAATAAGAAACATAGGACTAACAGAGGTCGGTCCAGCAATCACACTGATGGTTTTCAGACAGCCTGGAGCCAACATCATTGAGACAGTTGACCGCATCAAAGACCTCATGCCTGAGCTTCAAGCTGTGCTACCACCAACTGTGGACCTCAGTATTTTACAGGATGCCACAACTACCATCAGAGCATCTGTTGAAGATGTCCAACGAACGCTGCTCATCTCAATAACACTGGTAATTCTTGTTGTTTTCGTATTTTTGAGGGATTGGCGCTCCACATTTATTCCAAGCGTTGTGGTACCTGTTTCGCTGGTCGGAACCTTTGGGGTCATGTATCTTGCCGGGTACAGCGTTGACAACCTCTCTCTAATGGCCATAACCATCGCCACGGGCTTTGTTGTTGACGATGCCATCGTTGTTGTGGAAAACATCACAAGGCATGTGGAAGGCGGCATGTCACCAATGGAAGCCTCCCTGCACGGCGCTAAGGAAATTGGCTCAACTATTGTCTCTATAAGCATTTCGTTAGTAGCCGTTTTTATACCAATACTGCTAATGGGCGGTATTGTCGGGCGCTTGTTCAGAGAATTCGCCGTAACGCTCGCCGTGGCGATTATTACCTCTATGTTCCTCTCACTGACAACGACCCCAATGATGTGTTCAAAGCTGATGCGCCACCGCTTCACGGAAGAAAGAGGGTGGATATTCAGATGCACAGAATCCCTTTTTAATAAAATTTACGGAACCTATGAACGCTCATTGGCTTGGGTACTACTGCATAAGCGCCTGACCATCTCAGTCACGATTTCCACCATGATTGCCACCGTTTGGCTCTATATCATTGTTCCAAAGGGATTCTTTCCACAGCAGGACACAGGTCGCCTGATGGGAAATATACGCGCTTCGCAGGATATAAGTTTTGCGGCCATGTCGCAGATGCTGCCTAAGTTCATGGACGTAATTTGCGCCGACCCGGCCATAGAGAGCGTTTCCGCCACTGCCGGAACAGGCAATTCCGCAAGAGTGAATATTTCCTTAAAACCCAAAAAAGAGAGAAAAGATACAGCCGACCAAGTGATTGCCAGACTGAGGGCTAAAACGGCCTCTATTCCGGAAGCCACCATGTTCCTTCAAAGCCCGCAGGACATTCGCGTAGGCGGTCGCATGGGAGGTGGCGCACTTTACCAGTACACCATTCAGGGCGATGACGCAGACGAGTTATTTGAATGGGCACCCCGCATGCTGCAAAAATTCAGGACGCTGGCCGAAATCACGGATCTCAACAGCGACCAACAGAATATGGGTCTTCAAGCCAATGTGGTAATCGACAGAGAAACAGCATCGCGTTTGGGCATTACGCCGCAGGCCATTGATTCAACACTTTATGACGCCTTTGGCCAGCGCTTCGTTTCCACCATGTATATGACGCTAAACCAGTACCGCGTAGTGATGGTAGTTTCACCGGATTACTGGCGAACACCGGATAGTTTGGATCACATATATGTCCGTTCAACCAGCGGCAATTTAGTCCCCTTGAGCGTTTTCGCTAAGTGGGAACGCAAAAACACCTCACTGTCCATAAGCCATCAGGGAACCCTGCCAGCAGTAACATTTTCTTTTAATCTGGCCCCAAACATAGCGCTGGGTGATGCTGTGACCGCAATACAAAAAGCCCAGGATCAAATAATGCTTCCTGGCACCATCAGAGGTACCTTTATGGGTACCGCCAAAGCTTTCCAAGAATCTCTGGCCAACCAGCCCCTGCTGATTGCGGCGGCATTGGTGGTTGTGTATGTAGTACTTGGCATGTTGTACGAGAGCTTGATTCATCCATTGACAATACTATCAACATTGCCTTCAGCGGGCGTTGGCGCACTTCTGGCTCTTCTTGCCTTTAAAACGGAACTCAGCGTTATTGCCCTTATTGGCATTATTTTACTGATTGGACTTGTTCAAAAAAACGCTATTTTAATGATAGATTTCGCTCTAGCCATTGAGAGACGTGAAAGCCTGTTACCCGAAAAAGCCATATTTCAAGCCTGTTTACTGCGTTTCCGCCCCATCACCATGACAACTATGGCCGCGATGCTAGGTGGCCTACCGCTGGCTTTGGGCAGGGGAACCGGTTCCGAATTCAGGCGCCCCCTGGGCCTGTCAATTGTTGGCGGCCTGTTGTTCAGCCAGATGCTAACTCTCTACACAACTCCCGTTGTGTATCTATATCTTGGCAGGCTCAGACTCAGATGGAGCAATTTCCGCCAGAAACGGCACGGCCATCATATATAGCAGTTCAACTTATTGACGTTAAACTGCTATATATAGTCGTTTTACTTGTGGAGCATAACAATGCTCCACAAGTAAAATGCGCGGATGCACTAGACTGCGCCGTAATGGAGCGAGCCGCCATCGGCGGGGAGCGAAATGGGAGGCGTAGGCGGTGCTTGCTTGTCTGTATAGCAATTTGCGCTTTCATAGTCCATTTACGGCGAGCCAAGCTCGCCTATGGACTATGAGCGGCCGTGATTCGCAGGCGAATCCCGGCATAGCGGTTTAACTACGAAAAGTTAAACCGCTATAATGCTTGTCAAGGGCGTTGACTATAAACTAAAATATAATTGTTGAGGTATTAAGATGGCTACCACAGTTGATTTTATAGAATACGTCTGCACTCAGATTGATGGAATTGGAGCTGTGCGTCATAAAAAAATGTTTGGTGAATACATGGTTTATGTCAACAATAAGCCGATTCTGCTCGTTTGCAATAGTACGGTTTATGTAAAAATCCTGCCATGTTTGGCAGAGTTTATGAGCGCCGCCGAAAAAGGGTTCCCCTATAAAGGCGCGAAAGAGCATTACATTCTGGATATTGACGATACAGAATTGGTAAGCGCAGTTGTTACAGCATTAGAGCAGGTTATCCCTGTACCTAAGCCGAAAAAGAAAAAGACATCAAAGATGTGAGCGGAGTGCTCCACAAGTTAAAAACGCCACATGCCGCCATACTTCATTCCATGTAAAATGGCGCATTTCACATGGAATTGCTATACAATAGCAGTGAACTCGGTTGGAGGCTCACATGAAAGGGACAAAAATTTTTGGTCTGGCTGCGTTGAGCGCGTTAGCGGTTACGGTCGGTTGTACGATGGCACTGTTGCCATTTATTCCGCAAAAGCCTCTCCCCCCCGGTACATTTCAGATGCAATTCACACGTAAAATAGTAGGGCCTGTGGATTTAACCATTAATGGAGTTCGCGTTCCCGTGACTCAGAAGAACAAAAAAGCTCAGGTGCTTATAGTGAGCGGTCTTTCACAAGGTAAGCACACATACTTTATCGCAAGCCATCTGGACATAATTGGCCCCGACTTCGGTGAATTTGAGATGGATTCTGATAAAGGTGTTTTTCAGGTTCATTTTGCTCAAAAACTAAAAGCCACGCTCTATGACACTGGCGAAACGCTCGCTCCAAAGCCGGAAGGCATTTCCGGTGTGACGGCTGTGCTGGAATAGCGCTTCTTACATTGGTTCCGAAATGAAAAAAATCAAACTTGAAAACCAACCGGTTGGA
>JAIRRD010000098.1 GCA_031256155.1 Holophagales bacterium | reverse complement strand
TTCGTATCGGGCGAGGACCTGTATGCGGGGGGGCTCGATGAAAACAAACCGGTCGTCTGGAAGAACGGCAAGCTACTCCAGACACTGACCGACGGAAGCGTGTATGCCAACGTTCTTTCTCTCTGCGTATCAGGCGGCGACGTCTACGCTGGGGGTCGTGAGGAAAACCAGGAGTGTCTCGGAATTCCGACCATCTGGAAAAACGGTACACCGCTGCATAAACTTGGCGGCGTGGAAGGCGACGTGGCGCTGGTGTTTGTCAAGTAGTCGCACGACCAATCATTCTTTTGGAGAAATTCCATGAAACTGCACAATATCCTTCTCGCAACCCTGACCGCGCTGCTTTTCCTGGCATCTGCGGCCCTACACTCAAGGCATCAGGCAAAGGGCGGCCCCGCACAGTCCGAGACCCACGTGTACGTGGCGGGTGCTGTCTATGGCAAGCCCGCCGCCAATGGCATCGTCCAATGGAAGGCCGCGCTCTGGAAGGACGGCGTCCTCCAGCAGCTTTCGCCCAAAGGGGAGAGCGATGCGGTTGCTGTCTCCGTATCGGGTGACGATGTTTACGTCGGTGGCAAGTTCTCCAACAATTCCAACATCTGGCACAACGGCCGGATGATGTTCGACGGCATGGGGAACAAAGACCTGACCTGCATGTTTGTGTCGGGCAAGGACATCTACACGACCCTATGGGCCTATGATGACGGGACCCCTAAGTCTCACTTATGGAAGAACGGTCAAATATCCGCTCTGCCGGACGGCTATGAGATCAATGCCGTCTTTGTTTCGGGCGATGATGTCTATTTGGCCGGACGCCATGATGGCGTGGCACTGTTCTTGAAGAACCATCAGCTCACACTTCTCGGCAATGGCAACGCCAACTCCATCTTCGTATCTGGCGGTGACATCTACGTCGCGGGAAGCTGCGAATCGGGGGCCGTGCTATGGAAAAATCTCACTCCCAGCTACCTCCCCGAAGGGCAGGTGGCCGAATCGGTCTTTGTTTCAGGCAATGACGTGTATGTGGCCGGGACGGGCACGGGCATGATCGGAGCCGCGCTGTGGAAAAACGGCACCCGTCAGCAACTTCCGCATGGGGCCGAGTTTGCCGACTTCGCAAACTCCGTCTTCGTTCACGGCAATGACGTCTATGTCGCTGGCGGGTACGAAAGCCCGGTGGTGTGGAAGAACGGCGTTCCGCAGAAACTCCCGAAGCTGCCGGGCGGAAATGGCATAGCAAAGTCCGTGTTCGTAGTCGGGCCAAACACAGTGGTGCCGCAGCCGATCCAAGATGTGTACGCAGTCACGCGGCACGGCAACTACTACCAGTGGGAGTACCGCTACTGGAAGAATGGTCAGAGCGTCCAGCCCTTCAGTACGGACGGGCACATCCTAGGCCAGAGATTCGACTTAGGCGGCGTGTACGAGGTGGTGGATGATGATGGAACTATAGTCGTCAAGAAGGACGGCTCGATACACCATTCCATGGGCAAAGGTAGCAGAGACACAAACATCAATTCGCTTTTTGTCTCTGGCAGCAACGTCTATGCCGGGGGGCGCGAATATGGCGCCAAGGGAAAATGGATAGCCACGGTCTGGAAGAACGGTAAGGTCCACCAGCGACTGACGGACGGGAGCCATCATGCTGGCATCGAGCCTATATGGGTCTCAGGAGGCGATGTCTATGCCGCAGGGCAAGAAAACAACCCAGAGTCAAAGAGTTTGGCCACTGTGTGGAAAAACGGCAAACTCTACCATCGCCTCAGTGACGGTGACAAAGAGGCAGATGCGTTTTCCATCTGCGTATCAGGTGGTGACATCTATGCTGGGGGCTACGAATATGACCAGCATGGCGTTGCGGTGCCCATGGTCTGGAAAAACGGCAAGGTCCACCAGCGACTTTCCGATGGTAGCCTCTTTGCTTGTGTCACTTCCCTTTTCCTCTCTGGCGGCGATGTCTATGCCGGGGGAGCCGGAGATGGAATACCCACTGTCTGGAAGAACGGCGAGCAACTATTCAGACTCGGTAAGGACGACGGCAACGTGGCGCTGGTGTTCGTCAAGAATGCGGCTCCGGAGGCAAGTGCCAGCGTTGTCACCGGCACCATCCCATTGGACGGCGTGGGGGACACCGTAATCAAATATGAAGTCCGCCATGAGGGCAATCAGGTTGTCGTCATGTTTGATGCCACGGGAGTGCGCTTTTCAGGCTATTACAGCGATGCCGCCGCCCGGGAGGGCAGAGGCGAATGGGGAATGGCGGAGGTGAGCTGGGAACTACAGGGCACCTCAAACATCACAAACGCCGACCGCACCTTGGCCACGACCTACCTGCCGGGCAACGAAACCATGCTGGCGAAGGTTTACAAAGTCAAAGACCCCAAACGCCCAGTTGTCCTGGGAATCCTCGTCCACCATAGCGTCACGCAGTAAAACGACTATATAGTCAACGCCCTTGACAAACGGTACAGATAGGCAAGCACCGCCTACGCCTTCCATTCCGCTCCCCGCCGATGGCGGCTCGCTCCATTACGGCGCAGTCTAGCGCATCTGCGCGTTTTACTTGTAGAGCATAACAATGCTCCACAAGTAAAACGACTATAAACAGCCATATCAGTCTATTTAGCCCATTCTTTTGGCAATTTAAGCAAATCTTTATCCAGCAAGTGAGTCGTCTTAACATTCATAATAGCACGCAGCATACATCTGCGGAGGTCGGGCGCTTCAGTGTTGAGGTCATTGATGAGCTTTTTTATTTGAAATCTCTTTGATGCTGGCGCGGAACACAAACCCAACGGACAACCACTTGGAACAATGGGATAGTTGCGTAAATTTGCGTATTCCAGCATGTCCTGTTCGTCACACATTCCCATCGGTCTGATAACCGTAACAGTGCCGTCATTGCTGAACAATTTCAGAGGCATGGTGCTTAATCTGCCTTCAAAAAACAAATTCATCAGCAGTGTTTCCAAAATATCGTCCAGGTTATGACCAAGAGCCATTTTGGTGAGCCTTACTTCCCGCATGTGAGAATAGAGGACGCCGCGCCGTAATCGGGAACACATTGCGCAAGGGCTGTACTCTGGCTTGGCCTCCAGCACTGGCTTAATGGGCGCTGGCAATAAAATATGGGGAACACCCAGTTCGGCGCATTGTTCCTGAATCGGCCTTGGATCAAATAGTGGAAATCCACCATCAACAGTGGCGGCGCAAATAGTAAAACGAACCGGTGCATGACGGCTCAGGTTAAGCAGTAAATCCAGCATAACCCAACTGTCTTTGCCTCCGGACAAAGCAACAAGTACGTTGTCTCCTTCCTCTAAGAGGCCATAATCAGCTATAGCTGTGCCCATCTTCCTTCTAAGGCGCTGCTGCAGTTTGGAAAGGCGATGGCTCTGAGGATTTTTATTGGTTTTTGTCACAAATAATTCAAAACTTTTGCTTATGGTTTATAGAGTATTTCAACTTTGAAAAAGTTGAAATGGCACGGAGTGCTTAGTCTGCGCTTTACGCTTTCATAGTCCATTTACAGCGAGCCAAGCCCGCCTATGGACTATGAGCGGCCGTGATTCGCAAACGAATCCCGGCATAGCAGTTTAACTACGAAATTTAAACCGCTATATATAGCATATTAAACTAAACTGGAATTGCTCCACATGAGGTAAATACCATGCTGGCCACGCTGTTTTCACTAGCTGTCATAATTGGCTCTTCACAGGAAGTCCAGGTCTCTCCAACACAAGTTCATTATGAACACGCCCCGGCTGAGGAAGGTAACCTGCCTTTGGACAGCAAGGACAAACACCCTGTATTAATTGGCTCCGTTACAACGGAGATGATACTGAGACATCGTTCTGAATTTTATGATGTTTATGAAAAAGTTCAGATTTCTCCTGAATTGACCGAGCAATGGAAAACTATTGAAACCCCTTACACCATTGCGGTTGTTTTTGGCAGTTGGTGCGAAGACAGTCATCGTTGGCTTCCAGATTTGATTAGGCTCGCTGAGACGCCAAACCCTTATATTTCAGTCTGTTGGATTGGTGTCAGTCGGAACAAAACCACAAAAAAAAGTGCCTGGCCACCACAGTCAATTCGGCAAAAAATCAAAAAAGTACCCACAATCTGGTTGTTTACCCAGGTTCCGGGCGGTAAAACAAAACTCGTGGGCAGTATTGTAGAAAACCCACCCAGGACAGACCAGACAATGGCTGAAGCGTTGGTTGAGCTAATGAGGCGCAATTATTTGCTATAAACTGCTAAAATGACTTCATCCGCAAAAAACTCATGGTTAAAGCGTTTAATGCCGGTTAGCACCGGCGAATACCGAGTTGTTTTGCTTTCAACGGCATATTTCTTTTTACTCCTGATGAGTTATTATCTTTTGCGCCCCATGCGCGAAACTTTTGGCATTTCAAGAGGCGTGGACAAGCTGCCCTTGATTTGGTCGTACACATTGGGTTTTATGGCCCTGATTAATCCGCTGTATTCAGCTTTGGTTGCCCGCTGGCCCAGACGCGTTTTTATTCCGGCAACTTATCAATGTTTTGCTGTCATGCTGGTCGGCTTTGGTCTTTTGTATCAATGGCTGCCAGGACACGGCGGTACAGTATTAGGCTATACCTTCTATATCTGGCTGAGTGTATTTAATCTATTTGTGGTTTCAATTTTCTGGGCCTTTATGTCAGACCTCTACAGCAAAGAAAATGGGCAACGTCTCTTTGGTTTGATAGCTATCGGCGGAACGCTTGGAGCCATTGTAGGGGCGTGGATTACGGGTAAATTCAGCACATGGCTTGGTTCAGAACACTCCCACTTGCTTTTTTACATCTCCGCCGCTGTGCTGGAACTGACCATACTTTGCGTAATGGTACTTTTTAAGACACACAAAGCGCCTGACAACAGTACCATCAAGATATCCGCTGAACCAGGGCCAAGCGTGACAACGGGCCTCACATTACTGTGTAAGTCACGCCTACTGCAATCTGTGTCTCTATATACACTGCTCTATGCACTGACAAGCACTTTTCTATATATTTTTCAAGGGCGCGTGGTGGAGCAGACATTTACATCCAGCGCTACTCGGACAGCGGCTTTTGCCAAAATAGACCTCTGGTCAAATGTGTTGACTTTGGCGGCTCAGTTGTTTTTTACACACAGGTTGATAGCCAGGGTTGGAATACCTGTTGCATTGACCATCTTGCCATTTATGACCCTACTTGGTTTTGGTTTTCTGTGGCTATGGCCCGGCTTTGCCGCGCTGGCTGTTTTCCAGGTTATGAGGCGGGGGCTACACTACGCTGTCGACCGCCCTGTCAGGGAAATGCTTTACATTCCACTGACGCCGGATACTAAATACAAAGCAAAAAGCTTCATAGATACATTTGTCTATAGGGCTGGCGATTTTATTGGTATTTGGATAACGCCCCTGATTCAGGCCATCTCTCTATCGCTGGGGATGCTAAGTTTGGGCATATCAACCTTGTGGCTTGGCAGTGCTGTCTGGTTAGGGAAGCTGGTGAGAAAAAAAATCAAAACTCTGGACGATCCAGAAGCTGTCTGACAATAGCGGCATCGACTTCATTATTTTTGGGTGTCAGTTTAAAGACTTCCAAAAAATCAACAGACGCCGCCTGAAAATTTTCCTGGTGGAGGCGAAGCAGACCACGCTTTAGCCAACCCCAGGGATTTTGGGGTTCCATTTTAATGATTTCTGAATACTGGGAAACAGCTTCTGCTATGTCGCCCGCATCTTCAGCAGCTTCACCGCACAGGATATTAGTTGTGGCGCACCAACCCAAAAAACTCTTTTGCTTTTTAAAATCCATAGGAGTGTAACGCGCTCGCACGCGTGTTTTTTCGGCTGTTTGGTGCAAACGGTTCAATGCTTCAGTTGTAAAGTCATCAAGCCCTTTGGTAGGGGCAGAACGAGCGAATACTTCAACATCCTTTTTTTTGCGGTAAAAATCATGCGTGAGCGCGTCGCTGGCTATGAGGTCGCTGTAGAGACGTGTTCCGGGATAAACGGCAAGGGGGCTTATCTGCACATTGTGTGGCAATACTTTTTTTATCAGAGCCTCGCTCTTTGCCACGTCTTCTTTGGTTTCGCCTTGGATTCCGGTAATCAGGTAAATGCCGAGATTCATCCCCACTTTTCTGACTGTGGAAAGGGCGCTGTACACCTGCTTCAGGTTCACGCCTTTATCTAAAAATCCGAGCATTCTTTCAGAGCCATGTTCTAGGCCAAATTGGATAAATTCGCATCCGGCGCGCACCATAGCAACAAGTTTGTCTTCATCTATCAAGTTGGCTCTGGACTGGCAGCTCCAAAGGGGATAAATACCGCTTGACGCTATTGCCGAGCATATGTCCATGACTCTGGATTTATTGGCGGTAAATGTATCGTCTCTCAAGTTAAAGTAGGTCAAGCCATATTCGTGCCAGAGGTTTTTCATTTCGCGCATTACGGACGCTGGACTTCGGAATCTGACTTTAGAACCCCAGAATTCAGGTGTACCGCAAAAAACGCAAGCGGACGGACATCCTCGGCTGGTACTCAGGTATCCCAATTGCGCGGCGTCATAAAAGTAATCGGCATCAAAATATAGCGCTTCCCCAGTTGGTTGTCCTTTATGTCCGCAGTTTAGGGAATTGCTATAATCTGCTGGCAGAGCAAGTGTATCCAGGTCAGCCACCGGAGGAGCCATGTGAGTCCTTGTTCCGTCCCGCAGTATGAGCGAAGGGGATTCCTTCCAGTTGTCCCCCGCCGACATCCTCCTGGCAATTTCCAGCATCGGTATCTCGCCTTCGCCGCAGACAATGGCGTCTAATTGGGGGCAATCTTCAAACACCTCGCTTGCCAGATGTGTCGGGTGGGGGCCGCCAGCTAATATGACGACTTTGGGGCAAGTTTCCCGTATTATTTTTGCCAGTTCATAACAGCGCTTCCTGTTGAAAGTGAACATAGAGAGGCCAACTACACTTGGTTTTTTTTCCTGGAGATACTCCACTATCACTTTTTTGGGCTGATTGGTAAGGTTAGCCAGCTTGCAAGCGTGGCCGTGGCTCTTTAACATTGCCTGGATATATCCCAAACCAATTGGCAAAAAAGTCATCCAAGGCTCTTTGGTTCTGGCTTTCGGTGCGCTGTAGAGCAAAAGAATGGAAGTTGGAGGCAAACCCATACTGTTTTATAGCATATAGCGGTTTAACTTATTGTAGTTAAACCGCTATAGCAGCCAGACTTCATTTCAGGCGGAATGACACATTTCATCTGGAACTGCTATAATTCTAAACTGATGAAGAAAGTAACCAAAAACAAGGAACGTGTCCGTTCCATTTTTAGCGAGGCGTGCGCTCAGCGTGAATTGCTTGTTCTTGTTACGCCCTATTTGCGGTTTGTAACAAATTTTATTCACCTTGACGGTGATGAAATTCATACAAGGGCAATGATTAGCAGAGAGGGGGCATTGTATGGACTGCGCATTGCCGACTTGAATTTGCGTTTCCAGCACAAAATGAGTTTTTTGGAGGCTCCCTCTAAATTGATAGGATTTGGGATTCATGAGGGTCAAAAAACTATCAGGTTCTCACTGCCAAAACTGATCTATGAGAACGATGAGCGCAAAAACATTCGTATCGAAAGAGTTGGCCAGATAATGGCTACATTCAGCACCCCGAGTCTCCGTTTTATTCAGGCATCTCTGGTTGATATAAGTGCCTCGGGAGCACAGCTGACGGCCAGAGAAGTACTGCCAAATGATGTCCTGAGTGTCAATGACAAGATAATGCTGTCATTTTCTTTAAGTAAGGATATAGATATCAATAACAGCGCCATTGTCCGCCACAAGACCGATAGTACATTCGGCGTAGAATTTAGCCCCAGACTCCCCGATTCAATCCAGGAACCACTTGCCAGCTGGATTTTTATAAAGCGGGAAGAAACTTATGATTTCATGGCCCGCAACGCCGGTACAGATGACGCGGCTTCTGAGGAATCCGATGGTATAGAAGGATACAAGGACAGTGGCGGCGGCATTCTGCTCGTAACACGTGATGCTGATGTGGATTCAGCCTTGAAAAATCTGCTTGCCGAAAATATAAATTTTTATCGCGCCCTGCCAGCCATTGCTCCCATGAAAGACGCCCTTACCAAAAAACCTAATTTAGTCATACTGCACTTGGCTGACAGTAAGATGGAAGAGAAGCGCTTGTTTAAGTCGCTTGCGGAAACCATTCGTAAAGGAGTGCCAATCCTGCTGCTTGGTACAGGCATGGAAATTGAACAGCTCTCTGAACTTGGTCAGGATTTTAAGGCCGCATCTTCCATTATCTGGACGCCTGGGAAAAACCCTTTCTTGCAGAGATTGGTTATGGGCATCCTGAGAAGGCACTACGGCCATGGCGAAAGCCCTATGGCTCCTTTAGAGGCCGAGTAATATTAAAAACTTCAGTCAGAGGAATCTATGAAAAACGGGCTCACTTTTGAAATATGTCTGGATTCTGCCGAATCTTGTCTCAAGGCTCAAGAAGGCGGGGCAGACCGCGTTGAGCTTTGCTCTGCCCTAATGGAAGGTGGCCTTACGCCCAGCTTTGGCATGGTTAAAGAGGCACGGAAATTATTAACTTCTACGAAACTTTTTGTGATTATTCGGCCCAGGGGCGGGGATTTTTGTTATTCAGATTCTGAATTTCAAGCAATGGCTCACGATGTGTCAATGGCCAAAGAAACAGGTGCGGACGGCGTTGTTATAGGCATACTCAAACCGGACGGCACAGTTGACGTGGAACGTACCCGCCAGTTAGTCACTATGGCCAGACCATTATCTGTGACTTTCCATCGTGCGTTTGATATGGCCAAGGATCCTTTTGAGGCAATGGAAGCCATTATTTCCATTGGTTGTGAGCGCATCCTCACGTCCGGTCAGGAGTCCAGCAGTCTTGAAGGCGCGGACCTGCTCGCCGAGTTGGTCAAGAGAGCGGGCGGTAGAATCATAATTATGCCCGGTGGTGGCGTGAGAGAACGAAATATTAAAAAAATCCGAGACCTGACCGGCGCTGTGGAATTTCACTTCTCTGCCTTTGAAACAATAGAAAGCCGCATGACTTACCGTAATACACGCGTGTTTATGGGTGGGACGTTGCGCCCCCCTGAATACAGTCAAAATCTGACCAGCCCCTCAAGAGTGGCCGCGTACATAGAAAAGGCAACCGTGTAAATACTCCACAAGTAAAACGACTATATAGCGGTTCCCCTATTGATTAGCAATTTTCACTGTAGTTTTCGGCTACGTCTTCCGTTTCGTTCCCCGCCTATGGCGGCTCTCTACACTCTCGACGCAGCCTCTGCACTCCGTGCAATTCCCAAGGGGAATGGCTATAAATGGACTATAGCGGTTTAACTTATTGTAGTCAAACCGCTATGCCAGGATTCGCTTGCGAATCACGGCCGCTCATAGTCCATAGGCGAGCTTGGCTCGCCGTAAATGGACTATGAAAGCGAAAATTGCTATATGAAAGCGCAAATTGCTATACCAGGATGCGATTTTTTAATCGCATCCTGGTATCAGTTCTAAATCCAACGTCTGCCCCCATCAAGTGTAAGAATTTCGCCGGTCAGGTAAGGGCTGGAAGCTGCATAATTAATTGCTCTGCTTAAATCTTCTGGACAGCCAAGGCGTTTTAGCAGCGTTTGATTTTGAAGGAAATCAACATCGGAGTTTTCATCTGGAAGTATGGCACCAATCGCGTGGCCGACAACGCGAATATTCGGAGCCAGTGATTGGGCCAACCCATAAACTAAACTTGTCAGGCCTGATTTTGCGGAAGAATACGGCAAACGATTTAGCCACGGACGATGAACGCATGTATCCAGAATAAACTGAATACAACTCCCGTCTGTGAGATGTGGCGCTAATGACTGAGCCGCCAGAAAGGGGAATGTAAGATTAATTTGCCAGATTTGCTGCAAAGCATTGACATCCCATGAACCCAATGGTGTGGATGGAAATGTCCCGGCGACTATTATCGCTCCACTCAGGTAAATTCCATCTCCCCTTAATGCCTCAAGGTCTGTCATCATTTTTGAGAGTAGTTGCGGATCGTTTGCATCCCAACACAGACGTATGACGTTGGTGTAAATTGACAACTTGGATATTGCCTCATCTCCTCCGAGAGCTTGGGAGCTTGTCAGCACAAGTTTGTGATTTTCTGACAACGACTGCGCTAATGCTAAACCAAGGCGTCTAACTCCGCCAACTATGATCCACCATGTTTTTTCATTCATTTTAACCTCGCTTGTAATATGTCCAGTTTGCACTCCTCAATTCTAAACATTCGATGGCGTCTTTTTTGGACAAGCCTGATCGCGCTTGTTCTTGCCGTTGGTAGCTTTTCATTAGCTCAGTGGATATACACACACTCCGATGACCAGTGTCTCTGGAGTGTTGAAAACATACCATCAAACAACCCTTTGGAAAACAACCGGCCAAAGGTCATCATTAGGTCCGTAATACCAAAAGGCCCTACGGATGCTGCCGCTCTGTTTGATGGGGATGAACTCATTGCTATTCATGATTTAAAAGTCCCGGAGTACTCGGATAAATTAACACCGGAAGAAAACCGAAAGCAAATTATCAGACTGCTTCAAAAAATGATGGCTTTTATAAACTCCACACCGGATGGAACCACAGTTCAATACACCGTTATAAGGGATGGGCAAAAAGTAAATCGCCCTGTTGAGCTAAAAAAAGTATTTGATAGCACAAACGCCCTGTTGCTACTGACTGGCCTTGTATCCTGGAGCATAGGTCTGTTGGTGGTTTTGTCATCGCCGCAGCGCAAAGTTGCCAGACATTTTTATTATTTAGGAGCATTGACTCTTATCTTAGTGGCTGGGGCTTCTACCAGAGGCCCGTACACCGTGCCAATTGGCATTGATCTGATTACCAGATGCTGTCTGTTGCTCTTTAATGGTTTGTTTCCGCCGATGTGGTTTCATTTTTTTCTCAGATTTCCGTATGGATTTGAGATTAGAAAACGCCATGTTCTTTTAATCGGAATATACGCCATAAATATCCTGGCTTTACTGCCGGAAGGAATGGTGGTACTCATCGGGCTGTTTGGCTTGAGCAGCTCTGATTGGCTAATGCGTTTGCTGCTGTATTCTCTGCCAATAAATATCAACGCATTGGAAACCGCTGGCAGGTACTTTCAGGTGATACTGCTTGGATTGGGTGTGCTGCTATTTTGGAAAGGCTCTTTAACGATATCTGACCGCCGCAGGAGAGCTCTGATGGCTCCACTGTTGCTTACAACGGCAGTCTTTTTGGATTTGCTTGCCTATATCTGGTTAGCCAAAACGTACTCTGGAACGCTCGACCGAGGATTTTTTATGCGTTACAGTCATTACTTATTTTTGCCTCTGCCATTTTTACCATTGACTTTTGCCTATTCCATACTGCGTCATGGATTCTTTGACGTCCGTCGAGTAATCGTTCGCTGGTTGAGTTACTTTATTGCGCTTGGCGTTCTATCAGTTACATATTTGTGCATACTGGCCTGGGTATTTGTTTTTTTCATACCGACAAAAATTTCTATGGCCAAACTGGGTGTTATTGTGGGACTTTTAACGCTTCCATTGGGTTGGATACTCAGGTGGATATTAGTTGCCCTGCGTCGAAAATTCAAAAGGGACGTCAGTTCAGCTCGTGAATTAATTTTGGGGAATCTCCAGGAAACTAAAAAACGCTTTTCCGATGACGCTTTATTGGAGTGCCTGGTTGTTTCCATACAAGAGGCCTTCAGACCACAGGTGCTTTTGGTGCTTCCTATAAGTCAGGGTAAAGTTGTATTGCCGTCAATAAATAAACACAAACCTGTCCAAACAATTCAGTTTGAATATGAAAGCAGTCAGGAACTGAAACTACCCTCATCAATGTTTCGGTACGCAAAGGAAAACCGTGAGTTGGTCTTTGGCCTGGGCAATGATGAATCTGATTGGATAATGACCCAGAGTAAGGCACTGAGAAATCACATGGAGGCATTGGGCGCTCAGATCATGATTCTTTTTATGGCGGGTGAACTTCCGCACAGCGTTTTACTGTTGGGAGGCAAATACGCTGAGCTCAACTACAGCCGCGAAGATCGGGAACTATTGCGCGAAGTGGCTATCGCAGTCGGAGCATTATTTGAAACAGCCTCAATGCACAATAGCTTGATTGACAAAACACGACAGGATCAGGAATTACAGGCTGCTCGCAATATTCAGGAATCTCTCACAACATCAAATCCACCCGATATTCCTGGATTCCAGATTGCATCACGATTAGTCCCGGCGTCTGAAACAGGCGGTGACTTGCTTTGGGTTAAGCAGCGCGCTCCAGGCCATTGGATTGCCATTGTCGGAGATATCAGCGGCAAAGGCTTGCCTGCCGCCATATACATGAGTCAATCAATGGCCTTATTAGAGTTTGCGACTCGGGATACGGAAACGCCTTTGGAAAAAATCCTTGCTGGTATGGATATTACACTGAGAAACCTGATGGGGCCAAAAGATTTTCTCACTCTGTGTATTATTGAATGGTACGAAGACGGACGCTTCAAAGTTGTCAGAGCTGGGCATCCGCCGCCAATCCACTTGAGCAAGGCTTTGCAAAACACACATACTTATCTCATGCCCCCTGGTCTGGCACTGGGCATGCTGCCAGCCTGTTCGTCAAGCTGGCATGTCTATGAAGGTACGCTCCAACATGGCGATTGGATAGCTATGTACAGCGATGGCATTACAGAAGCCATGAATCATAACGGAAACCTCTATGGTGTAGATCGCTTGACGGAACAACTAAAGCGATTCTGGGGCACTGGCTCACCCAGAGCCGCATGTGAAGCTGTTTTCCAACAAGTATCACTCTTTGAGGTTCAGAACAAGGATGATAGAACGCTGTTCCTTCTGGCAAGAGGAAAATAAGGAGTTCAAATGGACTTATTCCGTTTTTTCGATTTAGTTCGCAATTACGGCTGGCAGGGGATGGCTCTCTGGGGTGTGTTGCTGGCTCAAGCTATTCTCTGGGTCGGCATATTGCGCCTTCACCTCTCTCTGAGGCGCGAAGACACCAACTGGGGCGAATGTATGGGAAAGATACGCAGCGCTCACTTACGTCAGACAAATGGTGCGGCGGAAATGGAAGCACTGAAAGGGCATAGCTATGCTCCATTGGCAGATGAACTAATCGCCATTCAGATAGAAAGTGCTGCAAGCGACATATTCGTGCGTTGGTTGCTTCTGCGCTGGAAAATCAAAGATGGTTTGCGTCCCTATTGGATCAGGTGGGGACACCTGCTGATTGGCTTTGGCATTGTCGTTTGGTTTCTGTATGGTCTGCTGACTGATATTGGCATTGAACCATTTAAACGAACTCCATGCGATCCCCGTTTACTTTGGATTTGGTTGGGGTACGCAATGAGCATCGCGTGGAGATTAGTCAGACTTCAAGGTAACTTAGAGCGAATTCAACGTGTTTTGCTTGTGCCAGAAAACGATGTATAATTTTTAGTGGGTAGCTTAATTACAGGCTCAAACAAAAGCATTTTTTGCAGTTAACTCGGAGGATAATTTATGAGTTTCCCCAGGTTTTTTGTTTTCAGCAGTAACATTTTAGCAATTCTCTTAGCAGTTCCGTCTTTGGTTTTTGCTCAGGGAGGCGCAGTCCTTAAAGATAAGAGAGAGAAGAACGCTAAAAGCAATTCTGAAAAAGTTGAGATTCAGCCGGAAAAAGACGATCCTATTGGCCGTGCAAAATGGTTTGACGAGTGGTTTGGCCCTGTTACGCCTGAATATCTTGATTACAAGATAACGCTGGCTGAGAGGGAAATTCAGAGGTGGGGGCACCTGATTCCCGGCACCCCAATGTACAACAGAGCCGCTCCCGCTGTTGAGGGCGGTATTCCCGCAAAGCAGTGGAGGGACATAGGCCCCTGGCGCGGTCAAAGCCAAGTGTACCTTCCTATCATCAAAGACCCCAATATCGTTGATACCGGACGCCCAACTGTCATACTGCCGCATCCTACCAACACGAATTTAATATATGTCGGCTTTGCCGGCGGTGGATTATGGCGCTGTGCAAACGCCGATGTGACTTCCAATACTGATTGGGTGTGGGAACCCATGACAGATGGACTGCCAGGAGGCGGGCCAGCCGGAAACCTCTCAATCGGTTCCGCCGCGTTTAAGCCGGAAGACCCCAATACAATTTACATTGCTCTTGGCGACATGATG
>JAIRRD010000088.1 GCA_031256155.1 Holophagales bacterium | reverse complement strand
GTGATTCGCAGACGAATCCCGGCATAGCGGTTTGACTACGAAAAGTAAAACCGCTATATCATTTCACCTTCGCTTCCCACTCCCTTGCAAGCCTTTCCTGCCCCTTTTCTTTTGCTAGTTCGAGTATTTTTGAAATGTCCGCAAACCTACCGCCAGAACTCAGCCAGGCGTTGAATATTTCGCCGGCTTCAAAAGGATTATTGGCATTCAGGTAGGCTTCTATCAATGGGGTACCCACATTATTGCCCAAGGTTTCGCTGTTTTTATTGTAAATATATGTGTCATACCACTCAGCTATAGCGGCGTTTGTATCTTTAGGGGAACTTGAGGCCGAACTACTGTCTTGCTTTTCTCTTCGGTACCTCTCAATCCTGGCAAATTCTCTGTCCCACACATCTCTCAATAACTTGATGACCTTGGGCCACTGCCCATTTTTGCGGCATTCCGCAAAATACGAATCTAAAGCTATAGCGGGCGGTATACTTCCCGGCATTGCAAGTGGGCTTGGCTTGATTGTTTCAAATAGTGGTTCTATAGGGCGATCAAGGCCTTCAACCCTCCTCCAAAAAAACCATTGGTACCACAGTTGCTCCAGTGAGGGCCTTTTTGTCAAGAGCTTTTCAATATTTTCCAGGATTCGTTTAGAGAGCGATTTCATTGATTCATTATTGATTGGAACATCGTCATAGATGTAGGGCATATTAAATAGGGTCTCTGGATTGTTTCCCAGTATTCTGTTCAACAGACTGGAAGCTTCGCCCCATCTGGACTCCAATTGTTCATTATTTAGTGAGGCCGAGCTGGAAGTATCGCTCAATAATCTAATATTGTCTTTGATGATTTCAAAGGCCAGATAAAGCTCAAGTCCGGGCTGAGTCCCATGCTCAGAAATATAACTACGGCAGTTATTTTGACTACTTTTGATGTTTTGGCGGTTCAAAACCTCTTGCAATTCGTACAGCTTGGGCATTGACGTATCATAGGCCAATATTCGCTGGTCGCCGCTGAGCAATGCCCATCTCTCTTTGCCATCCTCTTGCTCCCACGGTAAGTTTTCCCCTGATTCAGGGCCAGTGCTGACAGACAACGATGGTGAAAGCTGACCGGCAATTTGAGCAATGAAGTTATAATAATCACTGTTCATTCGTGCACTTGTGTAAAACTTAGGAAAACCGCTGAATGGCATGATCAAGTACGGTGTTTTTGCAATCTGTTGGCCATGTTCCCAAATTTTTGCCAATTCTTCCATCTCCAGGGACTTGGCAACACTGGCGGCGATAAGCGCATTGTTCGACCTGTTTTGTAGCGTCCTGCCTGTTTTGCCCTCAACACGAATCATCTCGTCATATATATCATTTGCTTCACTGACGCGGCCTAATCTCAAAAGGGCTTCTAAATGAGGCGCATACGCTGATTTAACAGGATAATCCTTAATGAAGACATCGTTTTCGAACTTTGTTGTATAACTCGGTATCCACCCAATTATTGGCCCATTGTATATCTTGGAAAAACCTCTTGCTGTTTTTGCGTACTTAAGCACTGCCTCCCAATCATTTTTTTGCCTATATTCTTCGATAAACCATACGCATACGTCAGGGGATGGGCACGATGAATAAGGGAAATTAAAGGGCTCAATGGAATCTACGAAAGCGTCCCATTTGTAGTCTGCAAGGCTCCTAGCCATCCATGTCCAGATATTCCACAGAGAAGCATCAGATGGATATAGCCTGATGGCTGATTCAACAGCACCGATGTGTTTGCGGAAAACTTTTTTCATCAGCTTGCTGTGGCGTTCTGGCTGTTCCTGATCCGGCCTGAAAAAGCGGAAACTGACACCCAGCCATGGAGCGCTGAAAACTTTATCTGTTTCATTGGCCATGACTCCCCAGGCGCGTAAATCCGTCTCAGTATCAAGGTCTTCTGTTACTCCAGAGGGCATAACGCGCAGAGCGCGGCGGCGCGCTTCCGTTAATAAATCACCCTTTGCGTCCAGATGATCTGGATTTTCAGTCAAAAAGGCACGCGCAATTTTTAGCGGATTTTTCAATCCACCTTGCTCTAACTTTTCATCAAATTCTTTAGGAGTTGGCACTTGAATTCCTGAGGCTATCAACCTGTTTTCCCTATCCAGAGCAATCCATGTAGCTCTGGAATCCAAGCTGTATCGCTGACGGAGCCAGGCTTCAAACGCGCCGACTTCATTGCTTCTGATACCAAATGCTGGGTCTTGCGTAAGGCTGGCTCGGCTCAATAGAACAAAACCATAGATGTAAATATGGGAATTATTTACTTGACTGACTCGAAAAATTACCGATAATAATATTTGAGGTGTTTTTATGTGTAAGGTTACAATTTCAGCTTTTCAAATGATCCAAAAGTTTCCAGACAACGAATCCGCAAGACTTCACATCGAAAGAATCCGATGGAACGGCAAACCAGTTTGCCCAAGATGCAATTCTTCAGAGAAGCAATACGCTCAAAACCGCAAATATGAGCCTGGGTATTACATCTGCGCTACTTGCGAAAAAACATACACAGTCAGAACTGGAACCATCTTTGAGCGTTCCCACGTTGATCTCCACAAATGGCTGTTTGCAATTTACCTCGTTTGCACAGCCCGCAAAGGCATTTCATCTCTACAGCTATCCAAAGAGATAGGCGTTACACAAAAGACAGCATGGTTCATGCTACAGCGCATACGGCAAGCATGTGAAGATGACAACGGCAATGATGATGGAAACCCCGATGGATTCTTGAAGGGAGTTGTGGAAGTTGATGAAGTCTATGTCGGCGGTCTGGAATCAAACAAGCATGAATCAAAGAAACAACCTGAAGGATGCAGATATAGAGACAAAGCCGTGGTACTTGGTATTAAAGAACGAGATGGAAAGGTAATGGCAAAGCATGTTCCAAGCTCAAAATCAAAAGACGTTCGCCCCATCATAAGAAAGTCCGTTGCTGAAGGTTCCACGCTTTGCACAGACGAGTTCTGCGTTTATGCGGACATGCACAAGTGGTATGACCATAAAACTGTACAGCACAGTGCCAAGCAATACGTGGATGGCAAGGCACACACAAA
>JAIRRD010000049.1 GCA_031256155.1 Holophagales bacterium | reverse complement strand
CTCAGGCATACATTGAGCAGGATGTTTCCGGTGGCGTGTATGTAGCTACCGCGCTCAAACATGCTGACTGTCTCCATACTGAATGCAGAGAAAGTACTCAATCCGCCGAGTAAGCCCACTGTAAGAAAAAGTTTGAGGTTTTCAGGCAGTAACGAAGTTTGCCGCTCCGCGCCAATGATAAAGCCTATGACAAGCCCTGCCAGCGCGTTTGATGCCAGTGTGCCAAACGGGAAAAAGTCAAAACGGCTCAGCCACCGCGATAGTCCATAGCGCAAGCATGAGCCGATAAAGCCGCCGATACCTATGGATAATACTTTTAACACAGTGCCACCAAAAAAATCCGAGGTTTTACAACTACCTCCTTAGGTATAGAATATAGCAGTTCAACTTATTGTGGTTGAACTGCTATGTCAGGATTTGTTTGCAAATCCTGATTGCGTATTGTTTGTAGGTGGACTTTGCCCGCCGTTAAGCGAGCAATACAAGCGAAAATGGCTATATCACTTGGAAATAAACAGGGTGTTGTATGCGCTGGATGGCCATTGACCATGGAACCAAAAAAGTTGGAATAGCCTTTTGTGATGAAATGGAAATTCTTGCCAGCCCTTATTGCGTCTGGCCTATGGAAGAAAATAAATCCCTGAAAAAACTGACTGAGTTGGCAAAAACAGAAAATGTTAAAGCCCTTCTGGTCGGACTGCCACTTCACAAAGATGGCACTGAATCCATCACAGCGACTTTAGCAAGGGATTTTGGGCAAGCCTTGGCCGCTCAAACAAATTTGCCGCTAGTATTTATAAATGAGCATCTGACAAGTTCTGAAGCCAAGAGACTTTTGACTCAGAGCGGCGCGAAGCCCAAAACACAAAGCGCCAAACTTGATGCAGCGGCAGCGGCGGTGATGTTGCAGGAACATCTTGAAAGCAGACGCAATCAAGGTAAAAGCGTGACCCAATTTTAGAGCAGTTATAGCTATCCACGCAGTATGCCGCCGTGGGGTTTTGCGGCATCTATGGCAATTTGTACCCATGACTCCACTTCCTGCCCGGTCAGGGTTCTTTCAGATGACTGGAATTTTAATCTGACCAGCCATGCTTGTTTGCCTTCTGCGGTAAGTCTGGTGTCTTTAAATACGTCAACGCATCTGATGTCCTGCAAGGGCGTTGGGGTCATGGCACTCTTTATGGAGCTTTCAAGCTCTCCGTAGCTAAGTTCCAGAGGTACCAGCAGGGACAAATCTCTTGTAACCACTGGGTAGCGGCTGAATGGCTGAAATGTTGGTATGACTTTTTCTGCTGGTTCGGCTAGTTGATCCAATGGAATTTCCAGGCCAAAAGCGTTTTGGGCAAGAGCAATAAGATTGACATTGCCTGTAAAACCAAGGTCTCTTGCAATAGCAATCAAGTCCGCTGTCATAACCGGACGAATAGGGGTAAGGGGATTTTCGCCCCCAATAAAGCCAGCCCAGACTATGCCCAATATATTTGTTTCAACAGGGCCGTCAGCAGTGCTTTTATAGACAGGGGCTATTTCAAATAATCTGATGTCTTTAGCTCCGTGACGCTGGTTGGCTTCTGCTACATTCCATAAGCTGGGTAAAAGGGAACTGCGCATAACGCTGTACTCAAGCCCCAGTGGGTTGAGCAGTGTGCGGCTTTCCTGTGAGTCTCCTGAATACCTGGCATCAGCTTCGGGGCTGATAAAACCTAATGTGACTGTCTGATAAAACCCCAGTTGTGTTAAACGCCGCGACAGGGTGCGCTTTTGTTGATAGGAACGGGGCAGGGGTTCCGGCGCACCCTCAAATGGCGGCAGGGCGGCCTCTATACGGTCATAGCCTCTTATACGCAGGATTTCTTCTGCATAGTCCTCTGCTATGCTTAGATCGTGCCGCCAGGATGGCGGCTGGACATTCAAGGTGTCATCAAATGTTTCGGCCTGACAACCTAGTCTAAGCAGTATCTTCTGGGCTTCGTCCAACTGGATTGGCTCACCTGCGATGCGATGCAGCACTTTTTTTGTAAGAGCTGCTCCGGGTGGTTTTGAAGGGTATTGTCCGACAGTCCAGGCTCCGAGCAATTCGGCACCGGCCCATGATGTAAGCCTGTCAGCTAAAAGGTCTCTGGCTGTTTTGACAAAAGATGTGTCAGTTCCTCTCCCGAACCGGATAGATGCGTCTGTGTGAAGACCATGACGGCGCGCTGATGCCCGAACGGTCTGGGGTGCAAAGAAAGCACTCTCTAAAAGCACTCGCTTTGTATTTTCTGTGACTTTTGTGGAGTCGCCGCCTATAACGCCCGCCAGGGCTATGGGGCCGGAATCATCAGCAATCACCATGTCTTTGGTGTTCAGGCTTCTCTGTACGCCATCAAGAGCAAGCAGTGTTTCACCTGCTTTTGCCCAGCGGACGCAAATGCCGCCTTTGAGTTTGTCGGCATCAAAGGCGTGTGTCGGATGTCCGTAACGATACAAAAGCTCGTTTGAAGCGTCCACTGGTGCCAGACCTTTGGCGTTTGAACCCATAGCTGTCAGAAATGCTTGTGTGTCTGCCGGTGTCTGGTTTGCTGATGCACAATCCAGCTTCAATATAGCTGTTGAGTAAATTGGGCAGGCATCTGTTTCCAGTTGGATTGGGAGCAGTGCCTCGCTTTCCTGGTTTGGTGCAACTGGTATTGGAGACAGGGGCGCGTCCAGTCTGGCGGCAATATCTCTGGCCAGACCTCTGTGCGAAAGCGCGTCGCCGCGATTGGCTGTAACATCAACTTCCAGAACTTCGGCGGTGGGTTGTGTGTCTGTACCATCAACAGGAAAACCAATCATGGCAAGGCATTCGCAGAGTTCATGTGTCTTCATGCCAGTAATAGTCGGAATTTCTCTTTGAAGTGCCTGAAGCTCAATGCGCATTAGTCCATGCCTCCCATAGCGGCTAAGAAACGCTGATCGTTTTCAAAGAACAGGCGCAGGTCGGGTGTCTGGCTGACCATCATAGCTATGCGCTCTACGCCCATGCCAAAGGCAAAACCACTCCAGATATCGGACTTGATACCGGCAAATTTAAGAACATTCGGATGCACCAAACCGGCTCCAAGTATTTCCACCCAACCGGAGCTTTTACAAACACGACAGCCGGTACCGCTGCACAGCGGACAGCGGACATCTACTTCACACCCAGGCTCTACAAATGGGAAATAACTGGGTCTGAAACGTATGTCAGCACTAGACCCGAAAAGGGCTTTCATAGCATAATCCAGTGTTCCTTTAAGATGCTGCATACCAATGCCGCGCCCTACTAACATGCCTTCTACCTGGTGGAACATGGGGCTGTGAGTTGGGTCAATCTCATCCTTGCGATAAACGCGGCCTGGGGCTAAAAACCGGATGCCGCCTTTTTGTTCTATCATCGGTGCCAGTCTTTTGAGAACGCGGACTTGTACTGGGCTGGTGTGAGTCCGCAGGAGCAAATCGGTGTGCTTTTGAAAATAGAATGTATCTGCGCTGCCTCTGGCGGGATGATCTTCCGGAATGTTTAAACCATCAAAGTTATGCGCTTCTGTTTCAGCCTCTGGCCCTTCTTCAACGTGATAACCAAGTGGTCTGAATACATCCGCTAATCGGTCAATCAGGCGCATCAAGGGATGCAGTGCCCCTCTTGAAGGCAGCGGCGGGGGCAGTGTGACATCCCAAATCAGGCTCATGGCGGCGCGTTGTCTGCGCAATTCTTCCAGATTGGACTGGCGCGATTTAAGGGCTTCTTCCCATTGATTTTTAAGGGCGTTTATGACAATGCCCAATTCTTTCTTTTGCTCTTTCGGCGATGCTTTTAGTGTGTCCATCATTCTGGCGGCAAAGCTGTCATCTCTGCCAAGATAAGCACCCTTCAAACGCAAAAGCGCATCCAAATCTGTGCAGGCCTCTAAAAGACCGGCAAAGTCGCTGTGCGCCTTTCCTATTTCCGGCGGTAATGAGCGCAAGTCCATTAATGACCTCTTAAAATAAAGCAACCAGAGCCATTATAGCCATTTTCGCTTGTATAGCGATTCAACTTATTGTATTTAGAGCATTTCAACTTTTTCAAAGCTGAAATGCTCTAAATACTTAAAAAAAATACATTGACATTTATCTATGTATGTGATGTAATACGTGGATGGACTTTACAGAGGGACACAGCTTTGAGCCGACCGCACTCAGACAACGCAAAAGTCTTCAAGGCGTTCTGCGATGAAACGCGGCTGATGGTTCTGGAGCTACTCCAGGGCGGGGAAAAATGCGCCTGCGTCCTTTTGGAGAGTCTGGACATCACACAACCAACGCTCTCGCACCACATGAATATCCTTGTCGAAAGCGGGATCGTCAGTGCCAGGAAAGAGGGCAGATGGATGTACTACTCCATAAATGAACTCAAGGGCGAAAAAACTGTCCTGCTGCTGCGCAGTCTGCTGATGGTGGCCGATGTCCAGTCAGACAGGACGGCGTGCTGTTGATTGTTTGTCCAGATAGGAGGAAATGCAATGAATGGAATTGCTAAGAATGTTAAAAAGTTGGACACAGCCCCAAAAGGGGGCGATAGGAGGATGCCCATGATTATGAAATTGGCAATGGTTCTGGCCACAGCTTCAGTGGCATGGAACCCCATACTGGCAGCCCATGCGGACGACCCAGCCGCCCAAACGGTGCCATGCTGTGGGACAAAGGCATCAACGACAAGCGGCGCAGCCCACTCCTCCAGCGGATCACAGCCGCTTCCGTGCTGCGATGCGCCTAAGAAATCACTTGTAGTTGATTACCTTTATCTCGACATGACCACCTGCGAGCGGTGCCAATCAGCCGATTCGTCCCTGAAAGAGGCTCTGGGCACAATGTCCGGTACTCTGGATGCGCTTGGCTATGCCGTCAAGCTGAACGAGGTCAACATAGCTTCACGGGAACTGGCCGCGAAATACCGGTTCGTGAGTTCGCCAACTATCCATGTCAACGGGATAGACATCTTCAACGATGTGGATGAGGGCGATTGCACCCACTGCGGCACCTTGTCGGGCGGCAGCGTGGATTGCAGGGTGTTCATGTATGAAGGGAAAGAATACGAACAGCCGCCTGTTGCAATGATTGTTGATGGCATCATGCGTAATTTGCACAAAAGCCCCGCAAAACGCGATGAACCTTACACGCTGCCGGACAACCTGGAAAAATTCTTTTCGGGGGTCGAGTCATCAGGCTGTTCAAGCGACAGCGGCTGCATACCAGGCACTACCGCCGAACCCGTCAAGAATGCTCGGAAGTAGGCTCCCGACAACCAGGAGAGAATATCTATGAACACTGCTGCAACCCGAAATCACGAGCAAATCAGGGAGACAGTACGCGCAGGGTACGCTGCCATAGCCACAAACGAGCAGACATCGTGTTGCGGCGGCGTGAGATGCTGCGGTCAGTCCGCTCCCGAAGAGCTTGCTATGTCCATCGGATATGATGCAGAAACCTTGGCGAAACTCCCGGATGGTGCCAACATGGGACTTTCCTGCGGCAACCCTGTCGCCATCGCGGCCTTGCAGGAAGGCCAGACGGTGCTGGATCTCGGCTGCGGTGGTGGCTTCGATGTGTTCCAGGCGGGTGACAGAGTGAAGGCATCGGGAAGGGTCATAGGCGTTGACATGACACCTGAAATGCTCGCCAAGGCTCGCAGGAACATTGATCAGTACCGACAACGCACAGGTCTGGACAATGTGGAGTTCCGCCTCGGCGAGATAGAGCACCTCCCCGTGCCGGATGCCAGCGTTGACGTGGTAATCTCCAACTGCGTCATCAATCTTTCCCCGGACAAACCCCAGGTCTGGCGCGAAATCTTCCGTGTACTCAAACCGGGCGGCAGGCTCTCTGTATCGGACATCACGCTGCTGAAGCCGCTGCCCGACAAGATTCGGGAACTGGTGGCGGCACTGGTGGGCTGTGTGGCAGGGGCGGTTCTGGTGGAGGAGACCCGCTCCTCACTGGAAAAGGCTGGCTTCGGGTCAATCGTCCTGACCCCAAAACCGGATTACGTGCGCAACATGCTCGGTTCGAGCGACCCGCTGTACAAGCAATTTACCGAAATGCTGCCAGAGGGCGAGGAAGTGGCCGATTACGCCGTAAGCCTTGACATTGAGGCCATGAAGCTGCCATGAACTGGAAACGCCTTTTCCATATGCCCATACACGCACGTGTTCCGCAGCGTAAGGCTAGCCATCCAGGAAAAGAGGCTGCCTCAGGCATCCAAGTCGGGGATCACCATCGCGCTGCTCGGCTTTTTCTGTCCGCTCTTTTGGATCCCGTTCCTTTCTGGAAAGCCGGTCAGGGAACTCAGGTTTGACATCATCCACTCCGGGATATTTGTGGTGATCGGCATCGGCATGTTCCTGTGCGGCATTTTGGCTCAGCGCAGATGCAAGTGAATCGGCAACTGGACGGCGGATGAAACAGGACACACACCATGAACGCACCAGACAAAAACTCCCCACCTGAAAGCCCGGCACCCTGTTGCGCTTCGCCTCTCAGGACATACATAATGAACGCACTCGACAAAGATACTTCACCTGAAAGTCATGTCTCCTGTTGCGCTTCGCCTCGTTCTGCCGGGTCGGGTTCCGGCGAGGCCGCAAATGGATGGAACATTCGCTACTTTGCTGCTATATCGGCTCTGGCTGTGCTTTGGTGGCTGGTCTATTCTTTTATTCTGCCTATCTCTCATTGGCTGGTTTTCGGGTTGGCCGGATTGGCTCCAGATTCCCACGTGGGCGCGTCCGTTAAGTTCTTCATCTATGACACTGCTAAGATACTCCTCTTGCTGGTCGCCCTGATCTATGGAATTGCCTGGATACGTGCTTCCCTTAACGTGGAACGGGTGAGGGACTACCTTGCGGGCAAGCGCCGTGGCCTGGGCTATTTACTTGGTGCTATGTTTGGCTCGGTGACTCCGTTTTGCTCTTGTTCCAGCCTCCCCTTGTTCCTGGGCTTCACTAACGCCCGCATCCCCATCGGCATCACCATGTCGTTCCTGATTACCTCGCCGCTCATCAACGAAATCGCGGTAGTGCTGCTATGGGGGCTGTTCGGCTGGAAATTCACAGTCGTTTACATCGTGTTGGGTATGACGGCCGGCATAATTGGTGGCTTTGTGATGGACAGCCTCAATGCCGGACGCTGGTTGCAGCCGTTCATACTGGAAACCATGGAAAAAACTGCCACGCTCCAACATGTCAATGAAGCTGGGAAAATTGAGAAGCTGACTGTCCGGCAGAGGCACACTTTCGCTTACGATGAAATGCTCTCTATCTTCAATCGCGTCTGGAAGTGGGTCATTATCGGTGTGGGTGTTGGCGCAGTTCTGCACGGTTTTGTGCCGGACAACTGGTTTGCGGAGAATCTGGGGGCAGGGGAATGGTGGACAGTTCCTGTCGCGGTATTTTTGGCTATACCGCTGTATT
>JAIRRD010000230.1 GCA_031256155.1 Holophagales bacterium | reverse complement strand
ACTTGCCTGGCGGCGCGGGGATAGCCTGCCATCGCGGCAACCTGGCCGTATGAAACCAATTTCCCCTCAGGAACAAGCGCCACAATTCGCAGCACGGAATCACGGAAGCTGTTTGGTTGTCGCGGTTTTTGTTTGATTACAGGGCGCATAGCTACATTTATAGCAGTTCAAGTTCAATAAGTTGAACTTGAACTGCTATATAGCTATTTTCGCTTTCATAGCTCATTCACAGCGAGCAAAGCCCGCCTATGAGCTATGAGCGGCTGTGATTCGCAAGCGAATCCCAGTATAGCGGTTTAACTACGAAAAGTTAAACCGCTATATACAACCGAAATTGCTATAATGATCCTCTGGCGGTTCCCTTTACGTAGCACATTTCAGTGTAAACTGCATATAGATATGTTGCTTATTGGAGGTTTTATGAGACACTATCCCAATTTTTTGACTGCGCTCTTCCTTGCTAGTTTCCTTGGTGCTACACCACAGACAAACCAAAAACATGTGCAGCCAGGGACAACTCAGGTTGACAGCCCTGAGCGCATGGATTGGTGGAGGGAGGCCAAATTTGGAATGTTCATTCATTGGGGCCTCTACGCAATCCCCGCCGGGGAATGGGGTGGAGGGACTGGCTATGGGGAATGGATTTTGAATAGCGCTAAAATACCGGTTAGCGAATATGAGAACTTCAAGGGCCAATTCAACCCAACAAAATTCAGCGCAGATGACTGGGCAAAGATGGCTGTGGATGCCGGTTTCAAATACATTGTGATAACTACTAAACACCATGATGGCTTTGCCCTATTTGATTCCAAGCTTTCCGATTGGGGGGTGGCTTCCACCCCATTCAAGAGGGATGTTATCAAAGAGCTTGCCGACGCCTGTGCAAAGCGTGGCATCCGCTTGGGTTTTTATCACTCCATAATGGACTGGCACCACCCAGACTATTTGCCAAGGCGTCCTTGGGAGAATCGATCAGCGGAAGGTGCAAACTTTGAAAACTACATAGCATACATGAAGGGCCAGCTAAAAGAATTGCTCACCAACTATGGGCCCATTTCTGTCCTGTGGTACGACGGCCAGTGGGAGTCCACCTGGACCCACGAAATGGGTCTGGATTTATACAGTTACACGCGCTCGCTCCAACCGCAAATCATAGTGAACAACCGGGTGGACAAGGGTGGCGGGTCAATGCAGATGACTGTTAACAACAGCTTTGCAGGTGACTATGGGACTCCAGAGCAGGAAGTTCCGCCGATGGGTCTGCCAGGGGTGGACTGGGAAACCTGCATGACTATGAATGACAACTGGGGCTACAACAAAGCAGACCACAATTGGAAGAGCAGTACGGAGCTAATTCGCACACTGATAGATGTAGCAAGCAAGGGCGGCAATCTGCTACTGAATGTCGGCCCAACGGCTTTGGGAGAATTTCCCAAGGAAAGCATAGAACGCTTAGCCGATATAGGTCGTTGGATGAAAATTTATGGCGAATCAATTTATGGAACTCAGGCGAACCCTTTTCCCAACTTAGACTTTGGGCGATGCACGCAGCGAAAAACAAACAACGGGGACACATTGCTGTATTTTCATGTCTTTGACTGGCCTAAGGATGGCCGCTTGGCAATCCCCGGCCTAAATAGCAAGGTGCGAAAGGCCTACCTTCTGAATGAATCGAACAAAAAACTCAAAGTGACTCAGTCCAAAGGCGAAACGATGATTTCGGTACCTGTGGATACCCCCAATACCCAAGTATCGGTAGTGGCTGTAGAAATATCCGGTAGGCCCGATATAGCACTCCCGCCGGTAATCAAATCGGCAACGCCGATATTCCACGAAGACCTCGACATCCTAATCAGTTCAGGCAGTGACTCAGTCAATTTGCACTATTCATTGGACGGCTCGGAGCCAACGAGCGATCACCCAATTGCAAAAAATGGCAAAATAACCATTGATAAATCCAGCACAGTCAAAGTCAGGGCTTTCCGTGGCAGAACCGCCTTTAGCCCATCTAGCGAAGCCACATTCCAGAAAGTCACACCGCAGCCTGCCATCGAGCAGGAGAACTTAGAGAGAGGCCTTTTGTGGGAATATTTTGAAGGCGATTTCAAATCATGCGAAGAAATGAATGAACCTATTGCAACCGGACAATCAGCCAACTTCTCACTTCGGCTCGCAAAGCGGGAAGAACATTTCGGTCTGAGGTTCCAAGGGTATATCGTAATCCCTACGACTGGGGTCTACACTTTCCATACAACCAGTGATGACGGCAGTGCACTTTGGATTGATGGGGCAAAGATCGTTGACAACGATGGTCTTCATGGGCCAAAAGAGAAAAGTGGCATCGTAGCGCTCGAAAAGGGCTTGCACACAATCCGTCTCGACTATTTTCAAGCCACTGGAGGAGCAGAGCTAATAGTCCACTGGCATGGGCGGGATGTCCCAAGAAAACAAATTGGGGATAATTTTCTGATGAGAAAGAATACGGAAAAATAAAGCCAACTTTGATTCTAGCGAATTTGCTCCATTTTTCGTGTTGAAAAGGCAGACATTCAATGACGACCTTGCTGGTAGTGGCTGGAGAGGCCAGCGGCGACTTGCACGGCGCTGAAATACTGTCGGCGCTGAAAGAGCTGCGCCCGGAACTTCGTATCGTTGGTGTTGCTGGTGCCAGAATGGAGCCTTTTTTGGATAAAAAACTGGCCGATGTTTCAGACTTAGGCGTGGTAGGCTTTTTCGAGGTCATCAAGCATCTGCCGCAAATACTCAAACTTGAAAAAAATATCTTAAAAATCGCAACCGAAGAAAATGCCAGCGCCGCGCTACTGATTGATTACCAGAGTTTTAACCTGCGTCTGGCAAAAACCCTTCGCAAACAGCGTCCCTCAATGCGTTTGCATCAGTACGTCTGCCCACAGGTATGGGCATGGAAATCCGGGCGTATTCCGGTACTGGGTGCTACGTTGGACACGCTTTACTGCCTCTTTGACTTTGAACCTCCCCTTTTCAAAAATCAGCCTGTTGAAGCCATTTGCATGGGGCACCCGCTAGTTGACCTCGTCAGGCCAGAAATGGACAGGGAGACATTTTTCGCCCAAACCGGTCTGTTACCTGACAGACCATTGACAGCGTTACTCCCCGGCAGCAGGAGGGGGGAATTAAGCCGCCTGCTGCCCGCAATGCTAGGTCTGGTTCAACAATGGAATAAACACAGTTCCTCACCTGTTCAATGGGTACTGCCGATCGCGCCTACGCTCAACCCCAATGAGGTCAGAGCGGCCATAGGCGATCTGCCGGTAAAAATTGTCGAGGGCATGAGTTATGCGGCAAGAGCATATGCGGATGCCGCTTTGGTCTGCTCAGGAACGGCCACGCTTGAGACTGCCATACTGGGTACGCCGTTTGCTATTTTGTACCGTACGAACCCATTT
>JAIRRD010000142.1 GCA_031256155.1 Holophagales bacterium | reverse complement strand
AGATTGAGTACATACGCTGAATGGTGCTGATGCACACTTGGGCTGATGAAGGAATAGAAGACGACTTCAGGCGGCGCACGTCATATAGTTCTATAAATCTGCGCTGGTCATCGGTCGGTGTGTAGCTTCTGAATTCTGTTTCGGCCTGGCTCCCAAGGTTTTTTGTATCTACCAGGAATAGTACGCGCTTTGCGCGGGCAAATTTCAATAAGCGATAAATAGTCGTAATGGCAGTGTAGGTTTTCCCCGCACCCGTGGCCATCTGAATCAATGCGCGGGGTTTATTGTAACTAAATGACTTCTCAAGGTTTAATATCGCTTTGGTTTGGCAGCCGCGAAAGCCTGTGTCATCGAAAGGGGGAAATACTTTCATTCGGTTGCGAAGTGTGGTTTCGTCTGCCAGCCAGTTGCGCATGGTCTCTGGGCGGTGAAATGAAAACACTTCGCGGGAGCGGGCATCGTTATCGCTATAATCCGTGAAACGGGTGAGTACATCAGTTGCTTCATAGGCAAATCGAATTTGGCTGCCCTTTACTGCCCATTTTTTCGCGCTGGCGGCATAGCGCAGTGTTTGGGATTCGTGGACGGTGATGTTTTGGCCTTCCTCTGCTTTTTTAGCTTCAATGACTCCTACAGGCTTCCTGTCCACAAATAACAAATAGTCTGCCGGGCCTGAATCCGTGGGAAATTCTCGGACGGCGACACCAAGTGAAGTAGCGGGGTTCAATTCCCGCATGTCCTGCAATACCCACCCGGCGGCGGCCAACCGTTTATCTATTGCGATTCTGGCTTTTTGTTCGGGTGTCATTATTATCTAAAAATAACATTGTATCCCGCTGCATTAATAAGCTGAAGCGCTATAAATTTTTATAGGCATTTTTGCTTCAGCTTTGAAAAGTTGAACTGATATACTGGGATTTGCTTGTGGAGCATTGTTATGTTCCACAAGTAAAGCGACTATAAAAAGCATGGAATACAGTTCGGACGAGTGGGGTTGGATAGAAGCTGAATGGGCATTCTGCTGTCATGGCCGTGCGGCTTTTATATCTCCTGGGGATTTTCGCCAGGCTAAGGCATGGGCGGAGGCGGGTATTCCTGCGGAAGTTTTAGTTGCTGCTATGGGAGTTTTTTTTGAACGGCGAGCCAGGCGGCCTCGCCCAAGAGCTTTTGTCGCGCTTTCTCACTTAGGAAAAGATGTTGCTAAAGAAATGTCATTTCGTAAGACGCTCTCCAGGGCAGGGGAAGCTCTAAAGGTGGATTTTCCCGCTTGGGATTCTGTAAAAGAGCCGCTGCAATCTGATTTTAAAGCCAAGGCGGCATTTGAAGCATGGATGCGGCTGAAATGTGACGCGGTTTTGCCGGAGTCATCGGGTTATTTAGAGCATCTGGATTCTGAACACGAGGCATACAGGACTTTCATAGAAATAGCGGCAGAAAGTTTAGGACCAGATCGCGCTGTCCTGGAAGCTGGATTAACGGAAAAACTTCGTGCGGTTGATATTTCGGAGGGTTCTGTAGTTTGGAAAAGGGCCTGGGATCACCATTTCGCTAAAGATATCTGCGCGGCGTGGGGTTTGAAACCGCTATAAATCACGCTTTCTGGTGTAAATAGGAGAAGGCGGCTTTGTAGTCTTGCGTCCGCATTTGTTCGTATTCTTTAATCAGGTCGTCCAGTTCTCCGTTCTGGAGAATTTTTAAAAATGTTGTGACTACTATCGGATCAAATTGTGATCCTGCGGCGGATTCCAGTTCGGCAATAATTTTATCCATGCTCCAGGCCTTTTTGTAAGGCCGTGAACTTGCTAACGCATCGAAAACGTCAACTACGGATACTATCCTGGCCACAAGAGGAATTTCTTTGCCGCATAATCCATCTGGATACCCGTTGCCGTCCCATTTTTCATGGTGTGAACGTGCAACTGTTCTTGCAACGTCAAGAGCGGGAAAATTCTTTAATATTTCATCGCCTATTTTGGTGTGGCTGATTATTACGTCAAATTCATCCTGAGTCAAACGCCCCGGTTTATGAATCACGGAATCGGGAATGCCTACCTTGCCAATGTCATGAAGTCGGCTGGCTTTTGTGTATGAATTAACGTCAGATTCAGTAACTCCAAGTGATATTGACAGACGTTTTGTTAATTCCTGGATTCTGCGAATATGTCCGCTGATGTTTGCGTCTTTAAACTCAGACATGACAGCGAGCATATCAATGGCTTGGTCATAAGCTTTTTCCAAATCATTATGAAGCTTGAAATTATCAAGACCAGCTGCGCATTGGTTTGCCAGTATTTTTACTAATTCAAAGTCGCTTTCTTTGAGGTCTTCAGAACATTCCAAGTAAACAAAACCAAATATTCGTTGTGAGGTTTTAAGCGGAATCACGATAGAACCAGTGCTAAGCTCATATGGCTTACGATCTTCTAAAATAAAAGCCTTACATGTTTCAATGATTTCTTCACGCCTTTTTGGATTAAAACCATTTAACTCAAAATCGCCGACACTTGCCTGGATTTCAATGTCTTTACCATCAATTGTGGTCAACATTCCTTCTATTGTGGAAATCATGCCTGTGTGGGTGAGATGACATACGCATATTAATTGGTTTAACACCCAGTGAAAGTACTCTTCTAAATGATTCAATTTCAAATTATATAAATGTGGTGTTACATGAAGAATGTGTTTCAATGCGTACTTATTTGCTTCGATTGAAATAATATTGTTATATTCTTTCAAAGATAATCTTATGGCTGCCCACAATTTTTGAGAACCAAGTTCCACTTTATCCTTAAAATCATTGATGTCATATTTGTCAACAATTGTTTTTTCAGGAAACAAATCCGGCTGCCCGGTTCTTATAATTAGTCTCATGGTTGTATTGCAAAGATCATTTCTAATATGCTGAATCAGCCTGAGTCCGGCATCATTAGTTTCCATTACTATATCTATAATAGCTATTGCGATATCTGGATGGGTTTCTATTTTTTTTCGCGCTTCTTTTGCTGATCTGGCTTCAATAAATTCTAAATCACGACCCAAATAGTTGAAATTTTTCAAATTAATTTTGGTGATTTTTATTATATCTGGCTCATCGTCAACAACAAGAATTTTCCACTTGGAATTTCGCCGTGATTGTAGCTGTGTTTCCACACCTAAAACTTCTTTCGCAATTTTCACGGTTTAATTCTCCAGAGTTATTTTAAATTCTCAAGTCCCTTGCGCCATTTTTTATTTGCGACAGCGCTTCTACTGTTTTTCCCTTGGTTTTTTTGTTAGACATCAGGTCAATTTCACGCTGGATGGCTATCTCGCCGAGTTCTTTCAATTCGTGGTCGCCATAGTCGTCAATGTATTCCTGTAGCGTCAAAATAGCGTTGACTTGACAGACATTTGCAATCCGACCCGATTTTGCCAACTGCATAAAGCGATCACCGGTGCGGCCTTCGCGGTAACAAGCTGTGCAGTAACTTGGTATGTAGCCGCCTTTCAATAAGCCTTTCAAAATCTCAATGGGCGAGCGTTGGTCTTCGGGTTCAAATTGAACCAAAGGAGTACCACCATCTGTTTTCTTTTCCAGCTTGATTGAACTGGCATAACCGCCAACACCTGTGCAGGAACCGGCACTGACTTGCGATATGCCTAAATTGATCATTTCATTACGAAAATCGGGCGATTCCCTTGTGGTGAGAATCATTCCCGCATATGGCACGGCTAAACGCAATACCGCAACCAACTGTTTGAAATGGTCGTCAGACACTAAATAGGGAAAGCTTTCCTGTGTCATTCCAGTGGCTGCGCGCAAACGCGGCACTGAAATGGTGTGTGGGCCTACGCCGTGAATTGCTTCAAGGTGTTCTGCGTGCATCAGCATTGCTGTGGTGTCATATTTCCAGTCGTACAAACCATATAACACACCAACGCCAACATCATCAATACCGGCGGTCATAGCTCGGTCGTGGGCTTCAGTGTGCCATTCATAATTGTGTTTTGGGCCTTGCGGATGGGCATTTAAATACGTGGGTTTGTGATATGTTTCCTGAAAAAGAATGTATGTGCCGATAGAGGCTTCTTTTAAACGATAGTAATTTTCTATGCTTGTTGCGGCTATGTTTATATTGACACGCCTTATAGCACCGTTTTCGCATTTAAGACTATATATAGTTTGAATGCATTCAATGATGTAATCAATTGGACAATTAATTGGGTCTTCACCTGTTTCAAGCGCAAGTCGTTTATGACCTAATTTTTCTAAAATTTGCACTTCTTTCTTTAATTGTTCCTGTGTAAGTCTGTGGCGCTGAGGATTTTTATTTTTTGAGCTGTACCCACAATAAGAACAATTATTTATACAATAATCAGATAAATAGAGAGGTGCGAAAATTACAATCCTGCGGCCATAAATATGTTCTTTAATGTGTTTTGCCAGCGCATAAATTTTTTCTAAAACATCAGGGTCTGTTACTTGCATTAATACAGCGGCTTCACGGTGATTTAGGCCTTTAAATGTTTTTGCTCTTTTGAGAATAGAGGCAACAGCTTTGGGATCAGTCGCAAGCAATTTACCTTCATCCAATGACATTATTACTTCATGGTCATTTATAAAACTGTTGGCGTTGCTGGAAAGAATATCGTACATTTTGATTCTTATTTGCTGATGTGAAAAGTAATCATGTCATTAATAGCTTTTTGACATGTGGCGCAAAAGGGGACAGGGTTGCGTGCGAACATGATGCAATCAATCTGAGGACGGTAATAACCTGTGGCTTCATAATGTGCTCCCTCAAAAGCGCCTACGCGGCCTGAATATTTGTCTTTGCCTAGCAGAGTTATTTCATCTGCGGAGTTTTTGCGGAAGTGAGCTTCCATTGCAGATTCAGGAAGGTTTTGATCTCTGATTTCTTTTCGTCTTGTTTGATAGGCATTGTTCAGTGCTTCAAACTCAGCTTTTTTCCAGGGTGTTGGAAGGGGTACGTTGGGAGTCAACAATGCGCTCCATTTTGGCTGCAATGGATTTGCGGTGACATTGGGCTCCCAGGGTTCTGGTCTGTCGGCGGAAGATTGATAAGCAACGCCTGATGAGTAGTATTCATCGGCCAAACCAGCAAAATGATGGCCAAATTCATGTACAAAAATGTATGAGGCAAATTCATTGTCAATACTCGTAGTGCCGTAGAGGCCAAAAATACCTCCGCCGCCGTAAATTTTATCGTTCAGTAATATTTGAACAAATTCGTATGGAGCAAAACTCGCGATATCCCTGAGAGCTTTGTTCTCGTATGTGAGAACATATCGCTCACTGCCAAATGCGTCATAAGAACACCCAAGCGGGGAACGGCGCCGCTGACCTGTGGAAGGTCTGTTAACGCCGGATTCAGAGCTGGGTGGACAGAGACCCCATACATTGAAATCCTTTCGGCGGCTCTTGAACGGCTCTTGAACAAACAGCGCTTCCATCATTTTGCGAGCATCTTGTTCAAACTTGCTCCTCTCTTTTGCCGTGTAGCCATCGCCAAGAATCAACAGATCAACTTTGTGGGATGGGTCGCCGCTATTTTGCAGTGTGAGCAATGCACCGGGCTCTGCCGGTTTTGCCGTTTGCACGTAATTATCTTTTGGATCAAGTTCAGTACGCCAGATTTCTTTAAACGTGTTTGACTCTCCGCGCTTTTCAAGCACAACTATTACGGTTGCACTGGGGCAGGGGAAGCGCAGGGACTCGCTGAAAGTTCTATAGATTTTTGATGCTTCCGGTGTCAGTTCCCATTCGCCAAAGATGGAGCAAAATCCACGCGAAAATACGAGTTTGCCTGTGCTTTTATCCAACAGCTTGAAACGATATTTGCC
>JAIRRD010000123.1 GCA_031256155.1 Holophagales bacterium | reverse complement strand
AATCAGTGTTCCAAGCGTCCGACTGAATCTGGCAATAGCAACTTTACGTAAAATATTCCCAAGCACCGGAAGTTTCAAATAGAGAGCATCTATCTGCAACCTTCCAATTACGGTTTTATAATACTGACGATAAGAAAATACTAATAATAGTATCAATATTGTAACAATCCACCCATAGTTTAGCAAGATATTGGATAAATTTATACATACAATCGTTGTAAGGGGAAGACCACTACCAAGACCTTCATATATTTGAGAAAAAACGGGTATTACTTTAATCATAATAATCCAAACAATAATAATAGCAATCGTTATCACTGATATCGGATATGTCATCGCTCCTTTGACTTTTCCCGTAAGTTTTACAGTTTTTTCAATATACACTGAAAGCCTTTGTAAAATAATGTCCAAAATACCGCCTGCCTCCCCTGCGCCAACCATATTTACATATAGGTCATTAAAAGTCTTTGGATGTTTTGAAAGGGCTGCTTGTAAAGTTGCGCCATGCTCCACGTCTTTTCTTATTTCATCAATAATAATTTTAAAAAAAATGTCTTCCTGCTGAGAACCTAAAATTTCCAAACATTGAACTAAAGGTAAGCCGGCATCAATCATTACACTAAATTGTCTTGTAAATATGGCAAGCGTTTTTGGCTTGACTTTAGTAAACAGTCCATGCGATTTAGCTTGTTGAGCTTGAATGCTGGTTATTTTAATGTTGTTACGCATCAGTGTTTTCGCGGCAGTATCCCTTGTATCGGCAACTATTACGCCTTCCTGCATGTCACCGAGTTTATTTTTTCCTTTCCATACAAATGCGGGCATTATGACCTCAATCAAAAGTTATGTGCATATCTGTCCCACCATGTTCCACCACAACCTTCAGCAGTTGCTGAACAGGAACTACGTAATTTGCTGAAGATTCAGACATGTTTTTTTTCGACCTCATGGATTACAGCACCGTTTCGCGGACAATTTCTTCTACAGTAGTGACACCATCCAGCACTTTGCGGCAACCTGAGCGTCTGAGCGTAATCATACCATCTTTAATACTCTGTTCCCGCAGTTCAATTGCGGAAGCCCCTGTAAGAATCATATCTCTCAGCGTATCGGACATCTCCATTACCTCGTACAGACCTATTCTTTCTTTATAGCCCCTATTGTCGCAGATTTCACAGCCTCTTCCCTTCATAACGGTTATGCCTTTTTTAATTTCTTCAGACGTGAAACCAACTTTAAGGAGTGATTCAGGTGGCGGCTGGTATGGGTCAGGCGTTTTACATTTAGCGCATATTCGTCTGACCAAACGTTGCGCGCAAATGATGTTTACAGACGTAGCCACTAAAAACGGCTCAATGCCCATATTCATCAGCCTACTGATAGTGGATGGGGCGTCATTTGTGTGCAACGTTGATAGTACCAAGTGACCGGTCAGCGATGCTTTAATGGCAATTTCTGCCGTTTCAAAGTCCCTGATCTCGCCTACCAAAATTATGTTCGGGTCCTGACGCAGGAACGACCGCAGAGCTGTGGCAAAGTTCAAACCAATTTGCTCTTTCATTTGAACCTGATTGATGCCGGCAAAGTTGAATTCAACAGGATCTTCAACAGTGGTAATATTTACGTCTTCGGTATTCAGACTGACGATAGAGCTGTAAAGCGTATTGGTTTTTCCGGAACCAGTGGGGCCGGTGACTAAAACCATCCCATAGGGTTTAGCAATCTGGCGGTTCCAAATTGCTAAACTTTCGGGCTCAAACCCCAATTTAGTAAGATCCAACATTAATTTATCGCTGTCCAGCAATCTGAGAACAATTTTTTCACCAAACAGTGTCGGCAGAACAGACACACGATAATCAATAACTTTTGTACCACCGCTCAAATTTACTCTAAGTTTAATGCGGCCGTCCTGCGGCAGACGTCTTTCAGCAATGTTAAGTTTTGAAAGAATTTTTATTCGACTTATTATTGAATCCTTCAATTTAATATTTGGCCTCATAACCTCCTGTAAAAGGCCGTCTATTCTGTATCTTATGCGCATCTGCTTTTCATATGTCTCTACGTGAATATCCGAAGCCTCTCTGCGAATAGCATCCACGAGAACCATGTTGACCAATCTCACAACAGGTGTGTTCTCACTGCCCTTCATCAATGAATCGGCATTAACGCTCTGCTCGTCATCAAACTCTTTGAATTCACTATCAATGTCTATGAGTTCTTCTTCCATAGCCCTTAAATCCAGAGCATCATCTGGCACACCGCCAAAAGCGGAAATGCTTGAAAGCGGCGAATGGCCGGATTCCTTTAATCGGATTGCTCCGGTTCCGCCATAATAGCGTTCCAGCGCCCGGCTTATACTCATCTCAGAGGCAATTACCATGTCTATGTTATAGCCTGTGTAAAAACGTATATCGTCCAGTGCAAAAATGTCCGTTGGATCATTAGTGGCGATTGTCAAACGATTCCCATTTTTTTTAAGCGGCAATACTTTATATCTATTTGCCAGATATGTCGGAATCAAAGAAATTACAGAAGGTTCAATGGCAGGCCACTGCTCCAGATCAGCGGAAGGCACTCCATATTGCAGACCAAGGAAGCTGATAATGTCTTGTTCCGAACAAAAACCTAATTGAGCCACAACACTGCCTATCTTGCCCCCAATCTTTTTTTGAGTAAGCAAGGCTTTGTCTAATTGCTCCTGCGTTATCATTCGTGATTTAACCAACATATCACCAAGACTGACGGACACTTTGATCTCCCTGATTCGTAAGCAAATCATAGCCTATAACAGTTCAATCTTGATAATATCATAAGAGATGTA
>JAIRRD010000112.1 GCA_031256155.1 Holophagales bacterium | reverse complement strand
TCCATTGGCCTCTGGGCCAGACGATTTGGGCGGAAACAATTTGTCCGCCGACTTGTTTTTCCAGTTTTCCTCTATCCCAGGCGCGTTCCCAATAGTGTGCGGGCTGCGTATGACGCGGACAGGCGGCAGCTTCTCCAGACCCGCTCCCCCATATGGCAAGAGGTGACAAAGGCTTGCCGCCGCAGTGGGATGTCCAAAGGGATGGGCCGGGGTACTTTGCCCTAACTATTATTTCTTTCCAGATTTCATCATCTATGGGACTCAAAACCTGCCCCACTTCCTTAGCCAGTCCAGGCGTTGACCAGTCTGTGCGGGGGCCACGGCCTATAAACCAGGCGCAGTGCGTATTGTCGCAGACATCCGCGTTACTATGCCTTGGACGCTGGCTCAGGTAGCGAATGACAGCGGCACCAAGTTCCAAACGAAGCTGTCTTGGGTGGTTCTGCGTCAACTCGGCATTAATGACACCAGAAACATATTCCCTATCTGTCATGACAGCTATCAGCTCACCTTTTGGGTCCATACGCAAGTGTCCCTTAAAAACGCGACGCAAGTTGGTTTGCCGCATACGCACTTCCAATAGCCCAGGCCCGGCTTCGTCCCCTGACTTTAATATTTTTGCCGCATTCGCGCCCAGAAAACCCCCGGTACAGGGAATTGCAAAATCTTCAAGATTCCTGACCTCAACAGTCTGTGCCCCCAGCAATTCAAACAGGCGCACACGTACCATCCCTTCCGGTCTGGGTGCTTCCGTAAACAACCGGGCCGCAGTTTCGCGCCCTGTCGCACCCATCTGCCTGGCCAAAACAGCATTTCCGCTGCTGTCAATGGCAATCGCAAGGCCAACAGTGGTATCGTGCGATCCACCCTGGACGGTGCCGGTCTTGGCAAAGTAGCCGACCCGCCCCACTTTGGCCGTGCCGCTTGAAGCGGCCTGACGGAGGCCGTGTATGACCAACTGCCTCACGCCCTCTTCCCTATCCCATGGCAGCGAAATCAACTGATAGTAGGCTTTGAAAAGACTTGAGGGACGTATTTTTGGTACAAAGGGGTCTAAGCCGATGGCTGACTCCGCGTTTAAAATCCGCCCCTGAAAACCGGCATCTGAAAATGTTTGGTTCAAAACGTCAAGAGGTGTTTGCCTGGCAAGCTCCAGAAAATAGGCATTACAACTGTTTGACAGCGCGTCCGGCAGGTTCATTTGACCGTGGCCGCTGACACGCCAGCAACCGGAAGTGGCTGAGCAGGTAATTATTGGCGGCGCGACATTGGGATGCCCCACTGACCACGCCTTGGCAATAAAAGGTTTTTGGATTGAACCAACCAATAACAACGGGTCACTGGCAGCGGAGACCAATTGACCGGAACGCCACTGCCAACGCTCAATAGGTTGAAACGCTGCAATGAAAAGAGCAAATATGAACGCTAAAAAGCAACGGATGCTCAATTTGAAGGCAAGAGAGCCGCTTGCAAAATTTTGGTTTTGCAAGTGGCGTTACATATTTTCAGCAAATGTTTTTCTTGCGACAAGCATCGCGTTAACCATTCGTTTTAAATGCTCTTTGGCATCATCAGCTTTTGTAATGAAACCTTCTGCTATTATCGCTGTCTTGTTACTTGAAGTAATATAAACCTTCGCTATTCTTGTGGTTCTGTTTGCAATATTAGCCGCTTCAAATGCTTTCAGCCTTTCTGCCTTCGTTTTATATTCCACAGAAGTTTGTAATGCAATCCTGAAATAATTAGGATCCTTTAACTGTTCGTCAATATCAATATAAAGACTCAGTCCCTCTGCGGTAAATTTAACATCTCCGTCTGAATCAATTGAAGGCTGATACCCTTCTGCCTTGAGATAAGAGACATACATTTGCTGTAATTGCGATTTTGTCTGCGCATACAGATTATTAGTCCCGAAAAACAGAAGTGCTACTAAAGCACTAAAAACAATCTTTCTCATAAAAACTCCTTAAGAAAGTCAAAATTCATTGACTTGTTGAGATAGACAAACAATTTAAAAATACTTTTTTCATGCCCATTCGCCTGTTATTAATGCGACAAATCCGCGTCCTCGCAGTTGAAATTAAGCTCGCTGACAAGGCCGTTGGTGCCGAAAACAATTGAATAGCTGTATAACCAGCCATCGCGGCCACGGTTCAAATACCATTGCTGGCCTTCGGTTTCTTCCGATGAAGGGGAGAATACGCTTTTCAGGTAATCCTTGTTGCACCAATCCTCGCCGATGAAAATACCTCCCATGCCCGCGCCACGGCGGGTGAGTTTGAAACTAAAATTTCTGTGATCTGTAAAACTGACCTCAAGCCCGTCAAATTGCATCTTTGTAGTATTGTCAACAGTGTGCCAATCAGACTCGTAAATAAGAGCACTGTTGTCCCTTGTAACAACTTTGCCCGGCCCCCACTTTTCCATTATTTCGGGGACGTTGGCCCCAAGGCAAAGACTCATAAATTGCCCAAGTGAAAAATCGTCAATCTCCAATGTCTCCAATTTCGCCTCAACCCAACCAGAAGAAATCAACGCTGCATCTCCTATAATCTGGAACCAGCCCGGGCGCGATTTGTCCACCACTAATATGTTCCAGATATCACTAGCTTCTTCGGTTATCGGAAATCTCTTTTTAACCGATTTTAATGAAGGCTCCTTATATATCGCGTATTCTTCGCCGACTGACAAGCCGCTGATATGGAATATACTGCCGTTGTCCAGAGCCATGCGGCGCTGGTTTTCGGCAGACAAGCTCAAAGCAGCGAAACCTTCTCCCACCGGTGTCTCTATCACACGTTTCACATCGCTCGATGTAAGCGGGTTATCTACCGCGTACGGCGCAGCGACATAAGCATTAAATGGAATAAATACGCCGGATTTTGGGTCAGGACTTAGTACTATCTTGAACCACTCCATACCGTTTTCTACGTTAGTCACTGGCCATTTTTCAGCGATGAAAACATCACCGGTATTCGTCTGCCTGATGACATCCCCTTTTGCCTGTGACTGGTGCCTAAGGTTGACGTTAGTCCCCTTAATAGCAAGGCTCACGTAGCCGTACTTATAATCGGGGCGATTGGCAAGGGGCAGATGATTACTTTCATCGGCTTCGCCTCCAGCCTTGACGAACACCAGAGCGACATGGCCGTCATTGCAGAGTCTGTACAGCAGGTTGCCGTTCTTCCAGACTGTCAGGCGTTGGTTGCCATCCGAATCGTCTTCATAGCCCCCGGCATAGACATCGCCGCCGGAAACGCAGAGGGACTCAACATTTGCATTATAACGGTCGTTAGTAAGGCGTTGGTAAAGTTTGCCATTCTTCCACATCGTGGCGACCATATTGCCATCAGGGCTGTCTTCAACTCCCCCCGCATAGACATCTCCGCCGGAAACGCAGAGGGAAAAGACATTTGCATTGTAACCGCCGTTGGTAAGGCGCTGGTGTAGTTTGCCGTTCTTCCACACCGTGGCCATATTCGTGGATTCCTGGTTGTTTTCGCCCCCCCCGGCATAGATATCGCCATCGGAAACGCAGAGGGAGTGGACACTGGCATTATAGCTGCCGTTGGTAAGGCGCCAGTGTACCTTGTCGTTCTTCCATACGATGGCAACCCACTTGTCCTTCGGATTAGATTCATATCCACCGGCATAGATATCACCGCCGGAGACGCAGAGTGAATTGACCTCCGCAACATTGCTGTTGTGGGTAATGGAATGGTGCATCTTGTTGTTCTTTTCGACAAAGTGCCTGCCATTATCATTATCCGTCCACGCTTGGTACACATCACCGCCCACATCGCACCTCTCCCCAAGGCTGTAGCCGTCCGTAGAGAAACGCTGGACACTCTGACCGTTCTTCCAGTAGCGGTACTCTAGGCCGCCATCTGTGTAGTGCCGAGTTACGACATACACGTCACCTTTGCCCCCATGCTGGGAGAAAAGTGGCCACGCCGCGAGGAAGATGAGGACGGCAAGGATGCCGCCGAATAGTCTGTGTAATTTCATGTTGTGTATCCTAAAGTCTGCCCCCAAGGTTGGACGCGCGCATGTCGAGGTAGTTGCAAAACCTTGGTTACGAGTGTGAGTGATGGGGGTGTAGGCTTTGAGCAAACAAAAAGACTGAAGGAGGCATTTATGTATAGTTCTTACAGCGAATAAGGAAAGGACAAAGATGCACACCTTCAGTCCATGGAATAGTATACAGCAATATTTTATACCGCCTAATAGAAAAAAATCTAGAGTCCCCGGTCAGAATAATAGAGGCTATTCATTTGGGTTGCGGAGGCTGAACTATTGAGATAATTGCAAAACCCCTGCGTTCCGTCTGCTTCCGACATCCGCAGTCTCTGGCTTGATTTCGTAATTTGTTGATTGTAGGCAATTTAAGCCAGAGTCTGCTCCAGTCGGGTGCAGCCTACCACTCCGTGGACTTGCAAAACCAAAGGTTTTGCAAGTGGCTCCTATTTATAAACTACCCTCCTCTGTCGCTTCAGCCTCCAGCGGAACCAGCGCTCTCCATGCGGCAATGTGTCCTGCTGCCTCGGTTCGGCCACGTCGGCTTAGTATTGTCAGTACGGTGTCAATCTTTTGCAGTCTTGCTTGAAGAATCGCGCCGGAGAGCCTCTCTAATTCGCGTTCAAAATTTAATCCCGGCCGCCATTCGGTTAAGTCGAGTTCCAGTTGCAGACCTTTGGGATGGTCTCCCTCCATGACCCTGACCCAAGGCTCGCTGCGCTGGGCTGTGCGTTTCCAGTGAATCCGGTTTGTTGAGTCACCGGCGACAAAAGGTCTTGCACCAACGGGGCTTGAATAACCGGATTTTGTATCCGGCTCAGAAAAATCTCCACTGCCGTCGTCCTGTTTTTCGTGTCCGCCCGGATAGGGCGCCACAGAAAGAATTGTATCAATACAAAAGTGTCTGGTTTTTTCCAAAAAGCCAAACGGGTAAGTCGTGCGTAATTCCACGTGTTTCGGCTGTAAAGCCCCTCTTTTTTCCGGTCTGGCCGATAAGACAACTGTTGGAAAGCTATCTCCCTTCCCGCCGGGGAAAAAGCCAGGCTCAACGCGGCAATTCGGAATATTCAAATGAATTTCCAACCCTCTGACCCTATTTGGCGCTTTATCTGATAGACGCAGTCTGAGACCACCTTTGAGCCTTGCGAACAAACTTCCCACTTCTACGCACACAGGTTCAATAGCCCGAAGTGAAGCCCTGCTCACCCACCCCGAAACCAACAGCAAGCCAATCATCAAACCAAATAGCGCGTACAACAAATTATTATTTGTGTATACCCCTATCACACCAACCATGCCGGTCATGCACAGATATATATTACCCAGCCGCGTGACGCGAATTGCCAGACGAGAATCTTTCCATAAATACATTAAAATAATCTAACAGCACGAACCAGCCATTGCCGCTCCGCCGCTGTTTTTTATAGCGGAATGTAACTTGCTCGGTAGCTTCATGTTTGGTACTATAGAAGCAGATGAACACAAATTCTATGTTGGAATCTCCGAATATACACATGGAAGCGTGACTTGAGTCCCCTTTTGTACGACCAACTCCTTGGTTTCTGCCTTTTGAATTGCAATGAGATGATTCCCATAACTTTTGGTTGTTTTTTTGAAGTAGTCAAATTACAATTGGATTCGACTCTTTACCTCCAGGGAAATCACATGACAAAAATAAAATTCTTAAGCAAATTCATAATAGCAGGCACTATGGTAATAGCATCCCTAGCCTACGCCAACGCTAACAACATTGCGCCACTTCCTGAAACCACACAGCCTGTCGTTCTTGAAGAGGATAAGACAAAAATTGGATTAGGGTTTAGTCCCTTTTTTACTACTGAAACGAACTTTACTGATAAACAAGCACTCCCAGGAATGTTACCATGGCATTTTCCTTTCGGTGAAGACAAATATGGTTTTAAAAAACAGAAAAACAAGCAAATTACAAACAGCTTGAACGCAGAACTGAACTGGGTTCACAGCTTTAATTTTGATAATCGTGGGCAATATATTTTTAGTGGTATTGATGTTATAGAGAATAAACAAAAATTAATTGAATCTTTTAGTTATAGACTGATTGTACCCATGTTTCACATTCAAATGATTGAATACAGCGTTATTAACTATAGCATAGTATACGTTGTTCCTGGGATAAACTGGGCACAAGGCCTTCGTAGATGCAGGCAATACTAAATGTTTCGCAGCTAATTTTTATATCTTTTTTGCCGTTTTTTGTCCGAATTTTCCTCAATTTTGAAGGCTAAAATCAAAGAAATCACGGCTTCCATATAAGTAAGTACAACACAAGCGAGGAGCTACACCCTCGTGCACCCGTCGCCGATCTACGGTCGAAAAACCTTTTCAGAGCGAAAATAGCTATAACAGCCAGCAAAATTCACCTGATTTGAATGCAACTTGCTATAGCGGTTTAACTTATTGTAGTCAAACCGCTATGCCGGAATTCGCCTGCGAATCACGGCCGCTCATAGTCCATAGGCGAGCTTGGCTCGCCGTAAATGGACTATGAAAGCGAAAATTGCTATATTTGACCTTTGCTCCATTCTTCAGGCAAACTATATATTCCCAAGGGGCTGTAGCTCAGCTGGGAGAGCGCTGCAATCGCACTGCAGAGGTCGACGGTTCGATCCCGTTCAGCTCCACAAGAAAAAGCCTTGAAATTTGAGGCTTTTTGTTTTTTAAAAGAACAGTTTGGAACCAAAAATACCTCCGTACCAAAACGGTACCAAAAACATGTTACTGGAGATACTTGGATAACATTGGATGTTGTTTCTGAAAAATATCGCACAAACTTAGTATTGGCTGGGTTTTACGCCCAATTGGCCTGCACCCTATGCTTTTATGAAACAGGTTTCACTGAACTGTCACTCAAACCTCTCAAGTGCGGTAAGCTCAGTACGCTTTCATTACCTCTATTGCCATTCCATGAAAAGCTGCTACTGTACAATGTTTCCAGATAATGCGGTTTATAATCTTTGCAAAACCGTATTAGTTCCGGCAAATTTAGCGGGTGACTTGGTAAAGCTGCCACGCGCATCCAAGAAAGAGATATTGCTTGTCAAAAAAGACGATGAGAGCGCGAAATTATTATCACTACAGGAAGCCTCAAGGCTGATTAGCGAAGCCTATAAGGATGGTCAGCCTGTCTGGATAGTTATGTGATTGCTTGTGGGCTGTATAGCGCGGCTTTTAAGTTTGTATTTGCTTAAAAGCGGCCAATCATCTCATTTCATGCTTTGCCAAGACCAACGCTTGTCTCCAAGCGCGTTTCAATATACGCGCCGCCTTGGGGTTGTCAGAGTGACTTTCCAAAAATGCCCTTGCATCATTCACAAGTCCATCAATCTCAGGGGGCAGCTAATGAGCCTGTCAATATCTTTTTCAGCAAAAGGCACATTTATAGTCAACGCCCTTGACAAACAGTACAGACAGGCAAGCTCCGCCTACGCCTCCCATTTCGCTCCCCGCCGATGGCGGCTCGCTCCATTACGGCGCAGTCTTGTGCATCCGCGCGTTTTACCTGTGGAGCATTGTTATGCTCCACACTCGACTTTGGCTATTTATAGGCATAGCATACGGCGGATTTCAAGGCATTGTTCGAATAAAAGGCGGTTCGTGTTTTGCGTATCGCGGAGTCGAA
>JAIRRD010000109.1 GCA_031256155.1 Holophagales bacterium | reverse complement strand
AGGAATGGTAAGATACGAGGCGTTTACAAACAAAATTTTCAATTTACTCATGAAAATAAATACTCCGGCTCGCTGGGGGTATCACCATTCGTCATGGGTGCTGGGAATTAACTCAGCTATAGAGTGGATCAGGGCTTATGAGAGATTTACGCTTCTCGGATTTGAGAATATATTGAAAAACAAGCCGATATTGTTCATGTTCAGCGAGGATGACATCATGGATGCCGCCGCACCTAGCAAAACCATAGTTGCCGGATTGCTTGATTATATCAAATCACTGGAGTGCCCGCGCTATGTTCGCTTGTTTACAAAACAGGAAGGCGCATCAAGTCATTGCCAAATGGGTGGTCTGTCATACGCGCAGTCCGCAATTTTCGGTTGGCTTGAACACGCCCTGTGCGGCAATGAAATAAGAAAACGAAATGCTGAGATGTCGGACTTATTTGTCGAGCTTTTTGGCAAATATGGCGGTGACAAAGGTGCCATAAAAGCAAAATCGCTGCTGGAGGAGATTGTATTTATTTAATTGTTGTTGTCGTTTGAAGAGTGATGTATGAATAAATTTGGCGGTGTGTTTTCAGTGATGTTTGATAAAATTTATGCCAAACTTAAAAAAATGGCAGATGTCTATGCGATATGGTTAAAACCAAAATGGCAAAATCTTTGTTGGTTTGCCGCATTTTTTGTCTTTATTTTTCTTATAGTAATAATTAATTCAAGACGTTTAGGAGAAAAAAATATTAATCATGTACCATTAGTACCTTTAGCATCTTTAACAATCATAAATGAAAACATCTCATTGCAAATTGAACGGGAAAATCTTACATTAGAGGAAGTATTGGATATTTACAAACAGCAAGTAGAAAAAAATATTGAACAAATTAATAAACTAAGCATTAACAAGAGAACTGAAGATATTAAGTCTTTAGCCCGCATTATCAACTATAGGGTAAGTAATTTGTCCATAAACAGGTTGAACAGAAGATTAGCCGATATAGTATCAAATGCGATATCAGAACACAATCAAAACATTTATAAATCGAATACTTCTATTTTTATTGGAGATAAAAAAACGGAGTAAACTATGAAATATGACTGTCGAAAAAAACACACATGCTATAGTCGCCAATGAAACCCTTTTATGAGCCTTCCGCGACTTATCCTGCCTGATTCAATCACTAGAGCGGCTTGCGTTTGTGATGCTGGTTCGGAGCAGCCCGGTTTTCCAAAGCTGAACTGTTCTGAGTTTGAAAATTCAGTTATGACGCTTGGCACTGACCAGGCAAAACATCTCGCGGCGCTAAGGCTTGTTCCGGGGAATTCTTTGGAAATTCTTTTCACGGGCGGAATATGGCGGGCTGAAGTTGTGTGTATAAGTAAAAACAGTGCGTCAATAAGGCTGGTGGCTCCAATAAATGAAAACAGGGAACCTCCTGTTGAAATTCACGCCTGTCTGCCAATCACGGCGCAACTGGGGCTTTGGGATGACTTTTTACCGGATGTTGTTGAGCTTGGCACAACGCTGATTCTGCCGGTAGTATATGAAAGAAGTCAATACAACAAACGTGGTGTGGATGCCAGAATGGAACGCTGGCGACGCATTATCCTGACGGCCTGTGAACAATCCCATAGAACGCGGATTCCTGAATTACGTTTCCCGATACCGCTGGAAGCTCTGCTGTCATTGAATATAAAACAACGCTGGGTGGCATATGAGGTAAAGACTGAAACTCCAAACCCGGTTTTGAGATATGAGGACTTTGCTTTTACGCACGGGCCGGAGGGGGGCATTGCAGATGCTGAAATTGAAATGCTCTGCAAATCCGGCTGGAAACCAATATCACTGGGTAAAAGCATACTTAGGGCGGCAACGTGCCCCGCCGCTATACTGGGGGCTGTTCAAATAGAACTGGGACGGAAGTGATAGTTCCATCTCGAAATTGCGTTCCGCAATTTCGAGATGGAAGGTTTTTGGACAGTCCTAAAGCGGGCATTTTACGGTATCTATCACTCATTCAGCGTGAAGCATATGCAACTCTATCTGAACGAAGTTTGCTTTAGACTAAACCCTGGAAACGTGACAGTGCATACGTTAAGCCGTATCAGTTCATTCCTGAGAATGTGCGTTGGCAAGCGACTGACTTGGAAGACGGTAACGGCGTAAAGCTAGTTTCCTAGTATCTTCCAAAGGTAGCATCCTTTGGTCGACATCTGGTACATGAGCTTTTTCAGCCTTCTTTAGTGTCCTATTTACCAATGGGAGGTCAAAGCGTTTGCCTTCAAGCATATCCTCAATAGTAACGATTCTAATCCTGTCGTAATTCCGTCCCATTTGGGGATGCCAATATGTTCCGGCAGCTTTTGCTTCTGCAATCATTGGCTTGCTTGGATTGTCGAGCGTTATTAGTGTTGCCATAACAGCTTTTTCGCGCTGCATATCACTGTGTAGTTTTGCTATATCCCCACGCTGTACTTTACCGGATTTAACCTGAAAAACCATTGAGGCGTTTTCATTATGGCCAGTACTGAAAAAAATAATTCCATCAATTCCACCATCCGCGCCCTTCTTTTCATTTATAATGCCCCAGTTATTCGTGTAAGTAAGAACTGCCCATTTTTCAAATTCCTTACGAAGCCGATCATCACGCGTATTAGCTAGTTCTGTCGCTCCTCTTATGTCCGCAGGAATACCATCTATTCTTATACATGCTAAAATATCCTTCCCAAAGTTATCTTCAATGCGCTGTTGCATTACAGCTATAGCTTGATAGGTAATGTCTATGCCTATCCAATTACGCTTGAGTTTTTCAGATGCCGCTATAGTTGTTCCACAACCACAATAGGCATCTAGTACAATATCGCCTTCATTGCTAGATATTTTAATGATACGCTCTAATAGTGACACTGGTTTTTGTGTGGGATAACCGAGGCGTTCTTTTGATGTTGGAGCAATAAAATTAATATCGTGCCAAACATCATGTAATGGGACACCTAAGTTTTGCTTATCCCTTTTTATATAATTACCTTGGTCATCTCTGAGACGCACAAGTTTACCATCAATAACACCTCTAACTGTATCCTCAATAGCATCTGGTTTTGAATAATCTTGTAATTGGATATTAAATGTTCTATTCCTAGACTTGCCATAAGCTAAAAGCACGTCATGCATTTTTTGTAAATGCTGAGAAGCATTGCTCCATCTTCGATAATGCCAAATTACTTCATTGATAAACTCGCCGCCCTTCCCACAAAAAATACTGTCAAGAACCAACTTCAGATAATGCGATGCAGTGGGGTCACAATGCAGGTAAAACGAGCCTGTAGGCTTTAACACGCGGTGTATCTCAACAATACGAAGCGTCATGCTAATGAGATATGCAAGCAGTGGACTTTCGCCCAATATACCGTGCAAACCAGCTATTAGCTTTATTGTTTGGATAGTATAGCGACCGCGCCCAGCTACTAGGATTTCATCTAAGCCATTCTGTGCCGCTGTATCCCATGTCCAAGTGTCATCAAATGCCCGCATTTGGGCACGATCCTTGCCCCCCCCACCGAATTATAGATATAATTGTAGTTACGGTTTGAATTAAAAGGTGGGTCTATGTAGCAAAGGTCAACCGACTCATCACTGACATATTTTGGAAGCACTTTCAGGTTGTCGCCGTAGAGAAGTTTTCGTAAGTCCATAGAGTCAGTATTTCATAAATGAAATGCTATTAGTAAAGTATCTTGACAAAAGATGCTTGCTTGTAATAAATACTATTCATTTATGGTGCCTCCAGCTTTATATAGCAATTTTCGCTTTCATAGTCCATTTACGGCTAGCCAAACCCGCCTATTGACTGGGATACCCCTGAGTTTATAGAAATGGATGAATGTAGAACATTTTACTTGTGGAGCGTTTTATGCTCCACAAGTAAAACGACTGCCATATACATCCCTATCCGTTTTTCTTGACGAATTCTTCCATGTATTCGACCAGGGTTTTTACATTGTCCACTGATACGGCGTTATAGGCGCTGACGCGGATTCCGCCGATGTCGCGGTAACCTTTGAGGCCAACCATGCCATTCTTTTTGGCTTCTTTGACGAATGTGTCGGTGAGTTCATCGGTTGGCAGGAAGAAGTCAATGTTCATGAGCGAACGATCGGCTTTTTCTGTGACAAATGGTTTGAAGAAACCGGAATGTTTGTCAATGCAACCATATAGAAGTTCGCCCTTTTTGCGGTTGTTAGCTTCAATGGCTTTCAAGCCGCCAATGGACTTGTTGTAGGCGAGGACGTTGCGAAGTATGTAAATGCCAAATGTTGGCGGTGTGTTATAGAGGCTGTTCTTTTCGGCGTGAATCCTGTACCGTAGATAGCTTGGTAAATCCTGAGCTTCGCACATTTCAAGGAAATCGTTGCGTATTATGACCATCGTAACACCGGATGGACCCAGATTCTTCTGGGCGCCGGCGTAAATTAGGCCGAACTGCGAGATGTCCATTGGACGCCACATGATGTCGGAGGACATCTCGGAGATGTAAGGCTTGTCAGTTTTGGGGAATTCTTGCCACTGTGTGCCTTCAACTGTATTGTTGGATGTGAAGTGAACAAAGGCTGCGTCAGGGCTTATTTGCAATTCGGATGGCTTTGGCAGACGTGCGAATTTTTCGGCTTTTGTGGTGGCGGCTTCGCGCACTCTGTCGCCTGCTACCAGCTTGGCTTCTTTATAGGCTTTTTCGGCCCAGTTGCCTGTGGTTATGTAATCTGCTTTGCGGTCTTTACGCAGCAGGTTCAATGGAATCATGCCGAAAGCAAGGTGTGCGCCGCCCTGCAGGAACAAAATCTTGAAGTTATCGGGAATGCTCATCAGCTCTTTTGTAAGGGCTATGGCTTCTTCGTGAACGGCATCGTATTCTTTGGAACGATGGCTGATTTCCATGACAGACATGCCGGTTCCTGCGAAATCCAGCATTTCTTCCTGTGCTTTTTTGAGCGGCTCCATTGGGAGTCCGGCTGGGCCAGCGTAAAAATTAATGGTGCGTTTGGACATTGATGACCTCAGATGAATGAAAATTTTGGTGGTTTCCGATTTTTAATTGTTTTTTGCTGTTCGTTTTATTTGTTGAAGTCCGTTAAAATTGCGACAACTTCATCTCCAATACGTCCAAGGTTTTCTTTTGTACTGGCTCCGAGGTGAGGGGCCATGAATACATTGGGGGCTTTGAGGAGTGGGCAGTCTGTCGGCGGGGGGTCGCTGAACCACACGTCGGTACCATAGGCGCGGACTTTGCCGCTCTTTAGTGCTTCGGTCAGATCGCTTTCATTTATGCACTTGCCTCGGCCGGTGTTGATGATAATGACGCCGTCTTTCATTTTGGCTATTAATGCGGCGTTAATCATGCCTCTAGTCTCATCATTGAGTGGGGTGTGCATTGATATGTAATCGGCCTGTGCTGCCAGTGTGTCCAGTGCTGGAACCAGTTCTGCGACAGGGTGTTCTTTTACGTATGGGTCAAAGGCGATTACTTTCATTCCAAATGCGGCGGCGCGCTTGGCAGTCTCAGTGGCAATGGCGCCTGCGCCTATGAGGCCGAGTGTCTTTTTGAAGAGTTCTGTGCGCTTGAGTTCGCTCTTTAAAAATTTGCCTTCGGTCATGGAAACATGAGCTTCAATCAGGCGGGCTGGTATGGCGACCATGAAAGCCATTGCCATTTCGGCTACGGCTACGCTGGAGGCTTTAGGTGTGTTCAGAGCTTTAATGCCCTTTTCTGCACAAAGTTTTTTGTCAACGTTATCCATGCCAACACCGCCGCGAATGACGAGCTTGAGGTTGGGAGCCTTGGCAATGAGATCGGCGTTTACTGTTGTTTTGGAACGTATCAGCAGAACTTCCGCTTCATTGAGAGTGGCCATATCACTGGATACTTGGCCAAATGTAGCCAGACGCTCCGGCAACTTGGCGTCAAATGCGTCAGCGATGAGTATTTTCATAGGGTCTCCTTTTTAAGTTGGGGAAAAAGAGTTCAATATTTAATAACAACTTTTTTATTCTTCGTAAACGCGAACAAGCAAACCGGAACGCAATTTGGGCTCAAACCAGGTTGATTTTGGTGGCATGATTTGACCGGCATCTGAGACGGCCATAAGCTCTTCCAATGAGGTTGGAAACATGGCAAATGCAACTGCGGCGCCTTCTTTAACGCGCTTTTCCAGTTCTTCCATACCACGGATACCGCCAATGAAGTCTATACGAGTGTCTGTCCTGGGGTCTTGAATACCAAGAACAGGCTGCAATAGATTGTCCTGTAAAATACTGACGTCCAGTGACTTAACATGATCGCTGGTGTCCCATGTGCTGGGTTTGGCGGTCAATGTGTGCCACTGTCCATCAAGATACATCCCAAAACTGTGGATGTTTTTAGGCGCTCGGGTTGTATTTGGGCTGATTTCAAATTTTTCCTGCACTTTTGTCATAAATTGCTCTTTGGTCAAGCCGTTGAGGTCTTTTACTACACGGTTGTAATCCATGATTTTTAGCTGGTTGTGCGGAAAGACAACAGCCATGAAGTATTCAAATGATTCTTCGCCAACACTATTTGTGCTGGCAGTGGAGCGGCGGGCTTGTCCGTAACGTATGGCGGCGGCTGTGCGATGATGGCCATCGGCTATGTACAGTGCTTGAATGCCGCTGAAAAGGTTTGTCAAAGAGTAAATGACGCTTTCATCGTTGATAACCCAGACTGTGTGTCCGATTCTATCTGGAGTGGTTATGTCGTATGTGGGCTTTGTCTCTCTGACTTTGTTTACTAAGCCATCAA
>JAIRRD010000077.1 GCA_031256155.1 Holophagales bacterium | reverse complement strand
AGCCAGCTCACTCACGCGCATACCAGAGGCATACAGCAATTCGATCCAAGCGCGGTCTCTGATACCAAGCTGGGTATCAGTGTTTGGCGCATTTATTAATCGTTCAACATCGCTTTCTCCAAGTATTTTTGGCAGTACAAACGACAAGCGCTGGGATTTTAATACAGCTTCAGAGCCACTGTTAGCACTGCCCTCTTGGCGCAAATAATTGAGAAACTGCCTTAGAGTGGATGCCATTCTGGCCAATGATCGCGATTTCTTGGCCTTTGCCTGTTGATCCGCCAGAAACTCAGTAATAAGGTCCCGGTTCAGTTCTGAAGGATTTAAGCTCTTATCGCAGGCCCAGGAGGTAAATATTTTCAAATCGGACAAATAGCTTGAACACGTCATTAGGGCAAGTCCCCTCTCCAAGTTGAGATAAACCTCAAACTCCCTCAACGTATCCGCCCAACCAAGGGGCCAACCCCCATCGGGCACATGTATTTCCGGCGGTCTAGGCATATAGTTAGACTATACACGTTCCCTAATAATTCGATATAGAAGTTTTCGGGACGGGCTACAAAGTACTTCTTGATAATTCTGACAAAAGAGTCCATCATGTCTTTTGGTGTTTTTGCAAGCACTTGGCATTGACCAGCAGGTGTGATAATCTCGCATGTTTAGAAGGAGAGTCCATGAGTGAGACCCGAAAAAAAGTTATCGCTATTATTGCCGAGCAATTGGCTAAACCGGAGGATTCGATTGTCGAAAGCAGCAACTTCGTTGACGATCTTGGTGCTGACAGTTTGGACTTGGTCGAGATAATAATGGCCATAGAAGAGGCCTTTGGGGTCGAAATCCCCGAGAACGAGCAGGAAAAAATCAAAACTGTTGGTGACGCTATCACCTACATTGAAAAGCATCCAAAGGCTTGATGAACCTTTGAGTTTTACCTTTTAGCCGCAAGGTCATTGACTTGGCCGTTGCGGCGCTGTTTTTTTTGAGGTGACACATGGCTTCCATTCAGCGCCGCCGAGTAGTTATTACTGGTATGGGGACACTAAACCCCTGTGGCAACACTGTCGGCGAAACCTGGGATTCTGTCATAATCGGCAAAAGCGGCATCCAGCTAATTGATCGATTTGACACGTCTGATTTCACCTGCAAGATAGCAGGACAAGTCAAAAATTTTAATCCCGACCCCTTTGTTGAAAAAAAAGAACAGAAGAAGATGGACATCTTCATTCAGTACGCCATGGCCGCAGCTTCTGAGGCCATGAAAGACGCTGGTTTGGATGATGTTGAACTGCCAAGAGAGGAACTACATCGCTTCGGTGTTGCGATTGGCTCGGGTGTTGGCGGGCTTGGCACTATCTGGAATGAAGCGAACGGCTACAGAGGCCCGCGCAAAACCAGCCCTTTCTTTATTCCCAGTCTCATAGTCAACCTTGCTAGCGGCAATATCAGCATCAAATACGGACTGCAAGGCCCCAATACCGCCGTTGCCACAGCTTGCGCCACTGGGTCACACGCCATTGGGGATGCCGCCAGATTGATTATGTTCGGTTACGCCGACCGCATGTTGGCAGGCGGTTCTGATTCCGTAATCAATCAGTTGGGCGTGGGCGGATTTGCCGCCATGAGGGCTGTTTCCACCAGAAACGACGCACCGGAAAAAGCCAGTCGCCCCTTCGACAAAGACAGAGATGGATTTGTTATGGGCGAAGGCGCTGGCATCCTGGTAATGGAGGAATATGAAATCGCGAAAGCACGCGGTGCCAAGATATATGCGGAAGTAACCGGTTACGGCATGACTGGCGATGCCTACCACCTGACCAGTCCCAGCGAAGACGGTGATGGTCCCACGCGTGCAATGAAAGCTGCCCTCGCCGACGCCGAAATAGCACCGGAGCAAATTGGCTACATAAATACGCATGGGACTTCAACTCCAGCTGGTGATCGCATTGAATGTCTGGCTATACGGAAGTCTTTTGGCGCCCATGCTGACAAACTCAAAGTCAGTTCCACAAAATCAATGCACGGACACCTTCTGGGTGCTGCTGGCGGTCTGGAAACCATCATTGCAATCATGGCTATGAATAATGGTATCGCGCCGCCCACTATCAATGTTGAAAATCAAGACCCTGAATGTGATCTGGATGTATGCGCCAACGTACAGTGCCGTTTTGATTCTGAGTACGTACTCAACAACAACTTTGGATTTGGTGGCACCAACGCTTGCTTGATATTGCGTAAGGTCTGATGCCGAAACGGTGGAATACTGACCCAAAAAGAGGCTGGTGAAAAAGGGCAAAAAATGTCTAAAGCCATACCATTTAAACTAGTCAGTCCCTACTCCCCGGCAGGCGATCAACCGGAAGCCATAAATCAGTTGGTGGCTGGAGTAGATGCTGGCGATCGTTTTCAAACGCTTTTGGGCGTTACGGGTTCCGGCAAGACATTCACAATGGCTTCGGCAATCAACCGTTTGAATCGCCCCGCGTTGATATTCGCGCCGAACAAGACCTTGGCAGCCCAGTTGTTTGCGGAGTTTAAACAATTTTTTCCAGAAAACGCTGTTGAATATTTTGTCAGCTACTATGATTACTATCAGCCGGAAGCCTATGTCCCCGAGCGGGATTTGTTTATAGAAAAGGACGCGAAAATTAATGAGGAGCTTGAAAAGTTACGCCTCAGCGCAACTCGCTGCCTACTGGAGCGGCGGGATACTATTGTTGTGGCTTCAGTCAGTTGTATTTACGGCCTGGGCGATCCCAGCAGCTATCTGGACTTGAGCGTACGCCTCAGCGTTGGTGAAACTAAAGACAGATCAATGCTATTGCGCGACCTAGTGGCGATTCAATATACAAGAAATCAAATTGCGTTTGAGCCTGGCGTTTTTCGCGTCAGAGGCGATGTAGTGGAGATATATCCCGCATATGAAGACACGGCCTATCGCGTAGAACTCCTGGGCGATGAAATTGAGCGTCTCTCCACATTTGACCCACTGAGGGGGACAGTAATTGAAAGACTTGAATCATTGACTGTCTGGCCAAAGTCCCACTATGTCACACCAGAGGACAAGCTGAAACACGCCATTCATCAGGTAAAGGCTGATTTGGAACTGCGCGAAGCCGAATTTCGTTCAGAAGGGAAGATTGTTGAGTTACAGCGCCTGCACCAGCGCACTATTTACGACATCGAAATGATGAAGGAAATGGGCTACTGCTCAGGCATAGAAAACTACAGCCGTTACCTGGATGGCAGAGCGCCGGGGGAGCCGCCGCATACATTGTTGGATTATTTTCCAGAAGATTTCATTCTCTTTATGGACGAAAGTCATGTGGCAACAGGACAGCTCCACGGTATGTACAATGGAGACCAAACTCGCAAGCGCACACTGGTGGAGTACGGATTCCGTCTGCCAGCAGCTTTGGATAACCGTCCGCTGAAATTTGAAGAGTTTGAAAAACGTGTCAATCAGGTTGTATATGTAAGTGCCACCCCCGGAGATTACGAACTGACTCAATCCTGCGGTACTGTTGTTGAACAGGTAGTGCGGCCCACCGGCCTTGTTGACCCCGAAGTCGAAGTTAGACCCGTGGCAACACAGGTTGATGACCTTCTGGAAGAAATACGTCAACGAGTGGAAAGAGATGAACGGGTTTTGGTCACCACACTCACAAAAAAACTGGCCGAGCAGCTCACAGCCTACTACCGTGAAATTGGCATTAAAGCGGAGTACCTGCACAGCGAAATAGATACATTGGAGCGCGTGGAACTACTGAAAAATTTACGCAGAGGGACAATAGATGTACTAATTGGCATCAACTTACTCCGAGAAGGGCTTGATCTGCCCGAAGTAAGTTTGGTAGCGATTTTAGACGCAGATAAAGAGGGTTTTCTGCGCAACCATCGGAGCCTGATTCAAACAATTGGCCGAGCGGCACGCAATGTGAGGGGTAAGGCCATCTTATATGCCGACAATATTACTGGCTCAATGAAGACCGCCATGTTTGAAACCAACCGCCGTCGCGTTAAACAGCTTGAATATAATACTTTTCACGGAATCACGCCGGAAACCATACGTAAAAATATTAATGACGTGCTTGGAGAAGCTCTGGCCCGCGAATTTATTAATGTTCCAAAAGAAGACGCTGCCGCTGAAGAACCGTTGCTGTACCTGACTGACACTGAATTTGAACGCGAGGTCAAAAAACTTGAAACACAAATGCAACGCCACGCTTCCAGAATGGAATTTGAAGACGCCGCCGAATTAAGAGATAGGATATTAAGAGCCAGAAGGGACAGATTGATGGCTCTAAAAATTTGAACCAATGAATCACAAAATCCAATGAATACGACACCAACATTTTTTCTGATGTTTCGCCGAGGCATCCCGCTGATTGGCATTGCTCTGTCATTAATGGTCATATGGATTTATCCGGCCTCACTAGGCTGGGCATTGCTCGCCGCTGTGGCCCTGGCGGCGGAAGCAGTAGCTACCTTCGGCACCGGCGGTTCATACTTGGTCAACCGACAGACAACTATTCGTTGGGATGGCTATTGGCTCCAGGTTTTGCGTCCTCTTTTTAAATCCATAAACTTAGAAGATCCCTGGCTCCGATCTTTCTGTGCCTGGAATAACAGGCGCGTATCCAGTGCACTTTCAGCAAAAAAAGCCCACAAAGTCATACTCCTGCTTCCCCATTGTATTCAACTAACCAAGTGTAAGTCTCATGTTGTGGAAAATCTCCAATCCTGTTTCAGATGCGGCAAATGCGTAGTGGAGAACGCCGCAACGGCGGCATTAAAATACAACTGGGACGTGAGGATTTCACCCCGCAGTCGTGCCGCATATGCGGAAGCGCGGAAATCACGCCCGAGCCTTATTATTGCAATTGCCTGCCCTGATAGGCTGGTAAAGGGTGTGACCAAACTTTCCGAGATACCTTCTTACACCATTCCTCTTGAAATGCCGCATGGAATGTGCGTGGATACAACCTTTGACTTCCACCGCCTATCCCAAGCCATGATCACATTTGCGGAACTGCGGTCAACTTCAAAAATTCAACCGTTGCAAATAAATACGGGAACATGGGATATATAGTCAACGCTCTTTCAAACTACTTAATCAGTAAAAAAGTCCGAATCAAGCTTTTTGATTTCGTATGTCTGTGTGGTAGATACGCCAATGCCATACTCAATCATAAGCGTTGTAAGACGATTACCGTCAATTAAAACAACGTGATTTTCACGCGCACATTGCTTTGCCCCGTCCGAGAACGAAGCTGTTGTGATAAACAGCCCCTTTCCAGCCTTATTTGCTATTGCTCCAACAAATGCTTGAATATCAGGCCGATTTACTGTGCGTTCTATATTCCAACGCTTTGCTTGGATATAGATATTACTGAATCCAAGCTTGTCCTCGCGTATAAAGCCGTCAATACCATCATCGCCGCTTATAGGGGTTACCTGCCCCGCATTGTCGCCCAACGCGCCACCGTAACCCATTTTGACGAGTAACTTAACCACCAGTATCTCGAAAAAGCGAGGTGATTGGCTCATAATCTCGGATAGGATTTCATCTCCGAGCGATGAGTTTATTTCGGCGAAAGCTATTCCCATTCTCTCTGTGGGCGTTGTGTTATCCTGCGTATCGTTAATAACCGATTTCATAGTTGCCGAAGCGTTAGGTTTTTCCCTCAAATTGAATTCACAGAACGATTCATACTTACGGAGAAAAGCGTTATCAATCAAGGTGGGATTAGCTGTTAGTACACTCTTGCCCTCTTCGGTTATCCGGGTGAATCCGCGCCGAGGATAATCGACAAGACCTGCCGCTTTCAAGTATGTGCGTGCCCACCCAATACGGTCGTCAAAAACAGGCCTTGTACCACTATCAAGCAAAATTGTGCGCTCACTCGCAGTTACGCCCTTCTGATCGGCAACTGAATTACGAACGCTGTCAATGCTGTGAATATCGCCGTCAGATAAGGCGATAAGAATTTCTTTATAGATTTCATGATACTTTGGAATAGCCATTTTCCCGCCTACGTGTTTAGTATAGCTGTTCAATATCAAAATCGCGGAATGCGATTTTGATATTGAACAGCTATAATTTCATCTCTATCGCCGGAATTACCACATTCCAGATGTAGTCATGCACTTTTAAGTAGGCCGCCTTAGTCTTATCTGTTGGTTCCCACTCTTTTGATTCGTTCATCACGTAACCTTGTTCAGTCATCCTTGCGTTGAACTTAGCCCGCACCGCATTCCGGTCTGTCAGCAGCCACTCTATCTCTGGACTGCCTACCTCCCGCTCTGCTTTCTCTATGGCGGCGGGACGACCGGAATTTATATCGCAATTCAACGCAAATATTTTTTGGTTTTCGATTATATGGGTTCGCATATTCTGTCTCCACCCCGGCAGGTAGGAGTCTTGCTCTTTCTTTATGTCTTTGGCATCACCGCCAAAGGCTTTGACAAATTCTTTTATGTCTTTGAGAGCTTTTTTCTTTTCGGCTCTGACAGGCCCCGCTTTTAACTTGTTCATGTCTTTTTTCATCACCTCGTAATACGGCTCAGAGTCCGGGTTCGATACATCGAACTTGGGTGAAAGGTCATTTTCTTTCAACAGGGCTGTCACCTTTTCAACCTGTTCAGTAGCGGTTTTCAGCCAGGCGGCCGCTGCTTCGTCCTGTTCCGACTTGCAGGCGGATAAGGTGAAAAGCAAGGCGGGGATTATGATGATTGGCAAATGTAGTTTCATTTTTACCTCATGCGGCAATTTTCACTTGCAAACCAGACCGCATTCGGCTCTGCCCGCCGCTAGGCGAGCAATACAAGCGAAAATTGGTATAGTAATTCAACTTATTGTAGTTGAATCGCTATGTCAAGATTTGTTTGCAAATACTATAGTCGTTTTACTTGTGGAGCATAGCAATGCTACACAAGTAAAACGCGCGGATGCGCGAGACTGCATCGTAATGGAGCAAACCGCCGACAGACGGGGAACGCAATGGGAGGCGTAGGCGATACATGCCCGGTTGTTACGACTGAAGTTTTGTAAGTGGCTCAATCCCTATTTCCCCAAACAAAAACTCGAAAACATAGCATTCAGTACCATGTCGGCTCTGTCTTCGCCTGTCAGGCGCGACAGGAGACCCCATACGCCCTGGAGGACACTGGCGGGAAGCTCGGCGGGGCAGTTGTCAGGCAAATCCGTTATCAGATTCATTTGTTTAATTAGATCCGCAAGCAATTCCCGCTGACGTTCTGTGGCAAGGGCCCCCAGGCAGGCATCCGGGGCAAATTCCTCTAAAAAGCGCTGTTTTAGTGCTTTTTCCAAGGGCTCAAGAATGCCGTTCAGGGCAGAAATACAAATTCCATCACAAACAGCTAAATCACATTGATTGCGAACTACAATAGTTTTTTCACGGTAGGGCAACAAACGCTTCAATATTTCCGTGTCAGGTGCTTTATCGGGCGCTGGCACTAAGTGAAGTATTATATCCACGCGCTCAAGCACAGGTTCAACGCGGGCAATTCCAAGACGCTCAAGCGGGTCCTCTGTGTGTCTCAAACCGGCGGTGTCAAATAAATGTAATGGCAACCCGGCCCATTCACACTGAATTTCCAGAACATCCCTTGTTGTACCAGGTAATTCAGTCACTATTGCCCTGTCCTCACCGGCTAAAGCATTAAAGAGTGTGCTTTTGCCCGCATTTGGTCTGCCGACTATGGCCATTTTGATTCCATCGCGAAGCCAGTGTGCTGAGTCAGATCGCTTTTGTTCCACGTGGAACATCGCGTTCAATTCGGAAGCGTCCTTTTTTAAGGCGTTTAATTCCAAATTGATGTCTTCGTCTTCTCCATAATCAATACTGGCTTCAGCCTGAGCTGTCCAAAACGCGATTTTGTCTTTTGCTTCCTGAATCCAGGCGGGCGTCTTGCCAGCTCTGGCCTGGGCTTGCCTTACTTGTGTGTCTGTGGCCGCGCCCATGAGGTCTTGAAGTGCCTCAACGCCCAAAAGGTCTTGTTTGTCATTCAACAAAGCGCGCTTTGTAAATTCTCCAGGCTGAGCCAAGCGGATGCCTGTTTTGCCCAGATATTCCAGAAAACGCCTGACCAATCGTGGGTTCCCATGCAAATGAAATTCCACCATGTCCTGCCCTGTATAAGAATTGGGGGCAGGAAAATA
>JAIRRD010000059.1 GCA_031256155.1 Holophagales bacterium | reverse complement strand
CTGGCCAAAGCCGAAGCCCATGTCCAGGGATATATGTGCAGTAACCAGGAATCACACATCACCATCACCAGTGCCGCACAGCAAGCTGCCGCCGCGAATCCGCGCCATCCCTGAATTTTCCCCCAGATAAATCTAGCTAAAAGCAACGCGAGGAAAGGAGGCAGACTGTCATAAGTCCAAAGTAAAATTCCGGCAAACCAGGACAATCCTGCTGGTATTCCTCCTTTGACGGCAATAGTTGGCGGCATCCAGATTGTCAGCAGCATTACGCTGACAAAAAGAGAGGCCCAGATTGCATACCAGCGCCGACCTCTGTACATGGCACGGACTAAAAGCACAGGCAGCAAAAGGACAGCAAGCGCTTCCAGTGCGCCTCCAACCTGGCCTGGCCAGCGAAACGCCGCTTGAAAAAGTAAAATACAGACGCTGAATTCCAAAATCGTGGTCAATGGTTTCAAGTGTACCCCTTAAATTTTTTGGCTGCTTCGTAACATGCAATCCCTACGGCAACAGCTGCATTCAGACTTTCAACTTTGGAGATTGGTATTGCTGTCCTGACGCAATGTTCAGGCAATTCAACATCCCGCCATCCATGTCCCTCATTGCCAACCATTAAACGCAACGGGACACTCAGGTCAACGCTTTCAATCAGCAACGCGTTGGGTTCACTGTCCAATGCAATCCATCGGCCATCGGCAAAGCATTTTTTATCAAAACGCCGCAACGGCATTGTGAAAGCGGCACCCATGGAGCCGCGCAAAGCCTTTGGATTAAATGGATCGGCGCATCCAGGCCCCAATATCGCTTCTTGAAAACCAAAGGCGGCGGCTGAACGAAGGATTGCGCCTAAGTTGCCTGGGTCTTGAATCCCCCAAGGCACAATAACCAAGTCTGCGATTGTACCACACGGCTCATCACCTAATTCCATCACTAGCGCTAGTGATGGCGGGCTTGCTGTGTCTGATATATCCCTCATTAAATTTTCACTCAATTCCCAGGTCTCTAATTTTAATTCCCGCTCAATGTGGTGTGTTTTATGCCCTTCCAAACGTAGCCAGCGTATCGGCCATAAGCGGTTACTAGCAACAAGTGGCTTTGATTCAAACCACTCCAATATTAATTTTTCACCCAACAAAATCGTATGGGTACGCTTGACACCGGACACAGCCAAAGTCGTCCGCATCTGTTTGAAACGCGAGTTTGACTTGCTGCTCAACAATATTGGTTCAGACAGGTTCATGAGCTTGTGCGGCATACACGCAAGGGAATTTGCAACGCGCAATGCGGGATACAAAATAATCGTGCATTTTAAGAACGAAAATCTACTCTATAGGCAAACGGCCTTGGGAAATACGCATAATTGCCGGAACATGAAGATCCTGCGTCAATCCATCCAATTCACCGCTTGGTGTGGGCGGTCTGGGCAGGAGTCTGGTGGGTGTCATAAATTCAGGGTTGACAGATGTATCGCCGTACACGCGCGTGATTGAGGCAATAGCCACTGTTGGCGGTTCAGAGATATCAGTTTTTTGAGGTAGCTGCACTACTTCTTCTATCTCTTCAATAGAATTAATAAAGCCAGAAGCCAATACGGTCACAAGAACGCGATCTTCCAGTTCAGGTGCCTCGACTTGACAAAGTTTGATGTCTGGCTGTCCTTTGTAGTGTTCACTCAGGTAATTCATTGCCGTTTCAATGGCTGAATGTTCGACTTGATCCCAATCAGCCATCACAGAAACAATGACTTTGGTTGCGGCACCATGCTGATCGTGTTCTAAAAGCGGACAATCCAGGGCTTTGCGAACAGCGTCAAGAATGGCATCATCACCACGGCCCGCGCCAGTGCCAATCAAGGCTTCCCGACTGTTTCGTAGAACAGCTTCAACATCCGCAAAATCACCATTTATCATTCCTGGACGCAAAATGAGGTCGCTGATTCCTCGGACACCTTGAATCAAAACGCTGTCCGCAGCTCTATAAGCGTCTTTTGTCTTTACATTGCGGTCACACAAATTTTTTATTTTTTCATTGGAAACAACTATGACTGTGTCTGCCATATTGCGAAGATTCTCTAAACCAATAGCGGCTTTTTGAACTTTACCTACACCTTCCCAGCGGCATGGAGTCAGGACAACCGAAACGGCGAGTGCTCCCAGCTCTCTTGCGTAACTGGCAATAACTGGAGCAGCGCCGGTTCCGGTACCACCTCCCATACCAGCCGCAATAAAAATCATGTCGGCACCTTGAAGAGTTGACATGATTTCTTCCCTGCTCTCTTCTGCGGCAACAGCGCCGCGCTCTAAATTGCCGCCAGCGCCGAGTCCACGCATTGATTCCGGTCCAAGGGGAATTTTGACTTCTGCCTTGCACTGAGAAAGGCTCTGCTGATCCGTGTTCATTGCTATGAATTGAACACCGGATACGCCGCTTTCAATCATTCTGTTCAAAGCGTTGCAGCCAGCTCCCCCCACCCCAACAACCTTGATGTTGGCACCAGGTAAATCAGGGGGGCTTGGCAAAAACGCGATGTCAGTCATGAACACTCCGTCAACACTTTCATTTATACCCAGTTTTTCAGATTTTTCAGCTTTTCAAATAAACCATTTGTCCGACTTGGTTTAGGTGCTGATTCATTCATATCTTCATTCAATACTTTTACCGCTCCCAGAGCATTTGTGTAGAGCGGATTCTGGACAACCTGCGGAAGACCCTGTAGTCCTAAGACTTTGCCCAGGGAAACGCGAGCTCTGCCAAGTATAGTCTGGGCTAAAATTGGCAGATGGGGCAAAAGGGCACCGCCGCCTACCATGTAAACACCTCCATGAATTTCATGAGTAATACCACTCCGACCGATTTCAGCAAGCACCATATTGAGCAACTCTACGGCCCTGGCGTGCAAGACTTCAGCAAGCTCCCGCCTGGAAACTTGTCTACCCTCGTCTTCCAGTTCAATCATTTCCTCGGGAGGAACCTGAATGGGTAAAACAGTCCCGTAGAGCCGCTTGATCCGCTCCGCAACGCTAATACCGCCAAGATGTTTGGTGATTTCAAGGTCTTTGGTAAAGTGCATGCCACCTATGGGAATAACCGCACTGTGAAACAGCGCTCCGCGCACAAATATGCCTAGATGGGTGAGCTGATCTCCAACATCAACAACAACCGCGCCATTTTCCGCATCTTCGCGCGTGAGAACCGCTTTTGCGCTCGCAAGGGGAGAATACCAGAGCCTGGCCCCTCCCAAACCGGATAAGTGAAGCGCTCTGTTGATGTTTTCAAGCACTGAGCCGGGGGCGACAATAATTCTGACTTCCACCTCAAGTGTATCCCCAATCATGTTCACTGGATTTTTTATATCCCTCTGCCCTTTAATATGAAACATCTGTGGATTCTTGTGCAGAACAGTCTCTTCTTTGGCCAGCTTGCAAGCGTTTGTGGCTTGTTCCATGACACGGTCTCGGTCATGCGTGGTAATCACTCGATCAGGACTTGAAATAGTTACTGAATCTCTTAGGTTTTCGCCCTTGAACTGAATTCCATCTACGGAAACTAAAATGCCGTCAAGTTTTGTTTGGCCAGCGGTGCGCATGGCTTCTTCTACGGCCCTATTGATGGCTGCCACGGTTAAGTTAATGTCTGTTATTTCCCCTTGCCTTATGCCGCCTTGCGGACTGGCAAGACTGGCACCCGTTACTCTGAGTAAATCATCTTCCTGCTGAACAGCAACAGCAGCTACAACTTTGCTGGCACCAAGGTCTAATCCGAGAAGCACGCTAGGTTGCTTAATCGGAGGCATAATCATGCGATCCTCGCCATGGCGCCAAGCTTTAATTCAAAAAACATACTGAACTGCGGCATAAAAATTCAAATACCTCAAACATTAATATACTCTCATTACGATGCGGAGTTGCATAATTTCAAATAAAGAAATGTGTTTATAAAAATTTTTTTATGATTTCATCCGCATTTCATCTGATTAACTGGCCGCAGGCACCACTCACATCTCCACCGCGACTTTTACGACGTGTCACAAAACAGCCGTTGTCTTTGAGGGCTGAAGCAAATCTTTCTTGTGTTTCATGTGGCGGCGCTTTAAAACTACACCCCTCATGTTCATTGAATGAAATCAAATTTACGTTGGATACCCGCCTGAGATCACCAAGCCAGTCAGCCGTTCTTTCCGCATCTTCCGGTTTGTCGTTAATGCCATCCAGTAATATGTACCCGATCAGGAGTTTTTCGCCGTTCAAAAGCCCCCAATGATCAAGAGCTAAGCGCAATTCTTTCATTGAATAGGTATTTCCAATCGGCATAAGCTTTTGGCGCTGTTCATCGCTACTGCTGTTGAGTGAAATCGCCAGCCATGGCCGCGGATGCAGCTTTGAGAGGCGATTCATATCTGGAATAAGGCCGGCTGTACTCAACGTGATGCGGCGCGTACTTATGTTCAGGCCAGAAACATGGTTGAAAATTCTGACTGCGCGATGAACATTTTCCAAATTATGCAATGGTTCGCCCATGCCCATGAAAACTAATGTCAATTGGTGTGGATGCTGAGGTCCAAGCGCTTTCAACAAAACATGGACTTGTCCGACTATTTCACCAGCAGTCAAATTGCGCACGAATCCCATGCGGCCAGTAGCACAAAAGACACACCCCATCGCGCACCCAACCTGGCTGGAAATACATAATGTCACCCTGGGGTTGTGTACTTCTCTGGGCATGTGTACCGCCTCAATGTGCGACCCGTCAGTTAGTTCGAGCGCCACTTTGGTCGCTCCGTCAGTGGATGAACAGATTTCCAATATTTCAGGCAGACGAAAATCCACATTGTCTTTTATCCATTGGCGTATTTCGTTGCGTAAATTGGGCTGGCCATCTCGCCAATCCGAAAACTTTTGAATCTGGGCAAAAACATGCTCAGGCCTGCCGGGGCATTCCATTACGTGAAAATCTTCCGGTAATAAGCCAAATACTGAAGTTTTAATCGAATCAGTCACTTCGATACCTTTGATGGCAGGTGATGCCAAATTTGTACGTCTGCGCTTCCATTTCGCCGTCCGCTCTAAATGCCGCCCAAGAGTCTGTTGGTTTTGGCTCACTTATAATCATGAAATCTGATTTCACTTCCTCTTTTTATCCCCAATGCGGATATGCCCACTAACTCTGGAACGAGTATTTCTCTGGCGACTCTGCAAACCTGTTCAAGCGTGATGTTGTCTATTTCAGCTAATTGTTGGTCTATGTCCAAAATGCTGTCCATGTGCATGGCTTGATGTGCAATGGAAAACATGCGGCTGCCACTGCTCTCCTGGCTAAATACCAAGCTTGTACGCAATTGCAATTTGGCTCGGTCAAGTTCAGCTTGGGTTGAACCATAGGCGGCAAGCCGCCAACACTCCGCCATAGCGCGCTGCACTAATTCCCGCGCTTTGCTCGCTGCGCAACTGGCCGCAATTTGAAGTGCGCCTGAGTCGCAGTAATGACTGGTATAGCTGCCTATTTGATAGCAGAGAGCATGCTTTTCCCTCAATTCAAGAAACAACCTGCTGGACATGCCACCGCCAAGAATATTGCAAAGCAGATTTGCGGCTACTCTGTCGGCATGGCGGTGACATGGCGCAGGAAATCCCATGACTAAACTGGTTTGGTTGAGGCTTCTGCGCCTAATGTTTTGAATAAATGGGCGACAGAGATTGGGCTTGATTTCGGACTCTTCCGGGCAATCGTTCTTCAAATGCCCTTCCAGTATCGGCTCCACAAGCGAAATAAAGTTGTCGCTGTCTATGTCTCCAGCGGCAACAATCAGCAGGTTTTTTGGCTTGTAAGTCTTGTAAAAAAAATCTTTTACATTGTTTGCTGTGTAATGGCGCACTTGTTCCGGTCTGCCCAATATGGAATGACTGAGAGAGCCGCCTTCCCAAAAATTCTGATAAAATAATTCGCTCACCCAATCATCAGGCTGGTCTTCGCTCTGATTTATTTCTTCGAGAATTACATTCCGCTCACGAACCAATTCATCGGGTTCAAATTTGGGGGAGGTGACAAGGTCACATAAAAGATCCACGAGATCAGGCAATCGTTCACGTAAAACCTTTCCGTAAAAACACGCGCTCTCTTTGCCTGTAAAGGCGTCTATGTGACCGCCGAGATAATCCGAGATTTCAGATATTATTTCAGGCGTTGGATATTTATCTGTACCTTTGAATACAGCGTGTTCAATGAAATGAGCCAGGCCTTCTTCAGCACGATTTTCCTGGCAGCTTCCGCGTCTGACCCAAAA
>JAIRRD010000007.1 GCA_031256155.1 Holophagales bacterium | reverse complement strand
GGAAACGTGCGGAAAATATTTTGATAAAATGGGTATCTGCCTGGCAAGGAGCATCACGCAATCTTACAGAAACAAGCTCAAACCATGGTGCGTATTTGCATTTCAACCAACTGATTGGGGGAATTTGGTGCAAAGTCTTTACTTTTCATGCGTCTTCCCGACATGGCTTTAGTTTGCGCGGCCCAGATACTGATAGAACCCGCAAATCTCACAAACTCAGAGAAAACAGGTTGAACACCATATCATTAGACAATTTGTTTAAACTCTGGTCGTTGCATCCAGAAGCGCGCTCAGCCGGAAACGCGGTAGAACTGCAAATGACCGAAGCTCATGACGATATCTGGGACTTGTTCCTGCAAGAAGCCTTATCTTGTCTGAACGAACCAATTAGTGTGTAAAAAACGGTGTTTGCTGAGGCAGTATGGATTCTCATCAACCTAAAACTCAATCAGCACTCCATGTTATGCCTGGGGTGGAAGGAGGGCATGATGGATTGCCCTGCCAAAACACACAGACTTGTGAAAGCAAGCTGCCTGAAATACAGCGCCTGTCTTTGACCCCTCAGGATTATGCGGAAGGGATACTGAGCGGCGATAGGACACTTTTAGCAAGAGCGATTACGTTAATAGAAAGCAATTCGGCAAGTCATTTTATTAAAGCCCAGGACGTAATCAAAGCGATTTTGCAAAAGACTGGCGGTTCAATACGCTTGGGTATTACGGGCGTTCCGGGTGCCGGCAAGAGTACATTCATCGAAACTTTTGGAACATATCTCACAGGATTAGGAAAAAAAGTTGCTGTAATGGCTGTTGATCCATCCAGTACTGTGACTGGCGGATCAATACTGGGAGACAAAACACGAATGGAGCGTTTGGCGGCAGACCCGCGAGCCTTTATTCGTCCAACCCCATCTGGAGGAGCCCTTGGAGGTGTGGCTCGCAAGACGCGTGAAACCATGCTGCTGTTTGAAGCCGCTGGTTATGATGCCGTTATAGTGGAAACAGTTGGAGTGGGGCAGAGCGAAATTACAGTCAGGTCTATGGTTGACTTCTTTTTGCTTGTTTTGGTACCCGGGGCTGGCGATGAACTGCAAGGCATAAAAAAAGGTGTTGTGGAACTGGCAGACGCAATTTTGATAAATAAAGCCGATGGCGCAAATATTGTTTCCGCCCAGACAGCAAGGCTTGAATATGAAAGAGCGATTCACTACATTCAACCGGCAACAGAGGGTTGGCAGACAGTTGTTCTGACAGCCTCATCATTGACTGCCGAGGGCATTCCCCAAATTTGGGATAGTATTCAAAGTTTTGTTACGTCAACAAAAACATCAGGTGCATTCAACAGACGCCGCCAAACCCAGGAAAGGGACTGGGTAAGGGCAATAGTTGAAGACCATTTATTGGATCGCTTTTATGCAAAACAAGAGATTCAACAACTTCTGCCGGTGCTGGATAATGCTGTAATGAATGGTAAAATGTCTGCGGCTATTGCTGCGCAAAAACTGCTGGAAACCTTTGAATCCAATAGGAGTGACAAATGACAGCGGATGTTCGACGTCCAATAGATCGTTGGCTCTTGTTATTTGCATTGCTTTTGACTGTTACAGGCATGGTTTGGGTTTACTCCGCAACGGGGACTCGTTCCGGCTTTACGTTTGTACTCAAACAAAGTATTAGCGGTCTTATTGGCATGGCTTTGATGCTAGCCTTAAGTCAAGTGGACTTATCAGCTCTGCGGGAATCTTCAAAGTCTGTCATCACTCTTTATTTTCTTTTTATCACGCTATTAGCGGTTGTGTTTTTATTTGGAGCGAAAAATGGCGCACATAGATGGATAATTTATCATGGATATCAGATGCAGCCATCTGAATTTTTCAAGCCTTTTTCTGTAATTATAACTAGTTGGTGGATGGTTAAGTGCCGTGAGTCATGGACAAAACGTCAAGAGGCTATTCCAAAATTAATTACTTTGTTTGGTATATTACTGCTGCCATTAGCGTTAATTTTTAAAGAACCGGATATGGGAACAGCATTTTTAATACTTTTTGTTTCTATTCTCATCATTTTTCTTGGAGGTGCTCCACGATGGTTTTTTGTAATGATTATTCCCGTTATGTTTGCCGCAGGAACTTATTTTATCAAATCTGAACCTTACCGTTATGAGCGCGTTAAAGCGTATCTAAATATGGTTGTGGATTCCAAAGGCTCCGGTTATCAGCCAGAACAAAGCCTTATTGCTATAGGCAATGGCGGGCTTTATGGGGTTGGTCTTGGAGGTGGACAGCAAAAATTAAATTTTCTCCCGGAAGCTCATACCGATTTTATTTATGCCATTATAGGAGAAGAATTCGGACTCGTTGGAACCATAACTGTATTAGGGCTTTTTGTGGCAATTCTATGGAGAGGATACCGAATAGTGCGAAGGGCCAGAGATTCTTTTCTCCGGCTTTGCGCCTGTGGCTTTACATTATTGTTGGTAGCACAGGCTTTTATGAATATCAGTGTTGTTCTGAATATGGTTCCTAACAAAGGCATCCCCCTCCCATTCATTAGTTACGGTGGTTCAAGCCTTGTGGCCAGTTTTATGTGTCTTGGTCTTTTATTGAGTATCAGCAAGGAAACAGGGTCATGATTATCACTAGAATGTTCCCCGCAGAAAAAATTGACTTTTCAGGCTATCCCCCAAAACATGTGGTAATAGCTGGCGCTACAGGAATGGTAGGGCGTGAAATAATCAGAGTTTTGGATGAACGCCCAAATGTAACATTTACCGCATTGACACGTCGTTCAGGGGCACTGTCAGGCCTCAGCGGAAGGGTTAGAGAGGTTGAATTTGACTATAACGATCCAAAAGCTATAAATAGGATTGGCCAGGACATTCCCTGCAATGTTCTTCTGTGCGCTCTTGGTACCACAATAAAAAAAGCCGGTTCGCCTGAAGCTTTCAGGCTGGTTGATTTTGAATATCCATCAAGGCTGTTTGAACATTTAAAGCAACTGCCGAACAAACCCATGGTTGGTGTCGTATCTTCTGTTGGTGCCGGAAAACCAACAGGGCTTTATTTAAAAACCAAATACGACATGGAGCAGAGCCTGATTGAAAGTGGCTTACCTCATTTGATTGTGCGTCCCTCATTGATACTTGGCGAGCGACACGAGAGACAACCTGTAGAATGGGTTTTAGCCGCCGTGTTCCTTAAGTTCTATCTGGCCGTCATAAAAGTTCTGGCCCCTCAATTCAGGCCGCTATGGCGTTTTGCCCCCATTGAAGGCGCTAAAGTAGCTGAAGCAATGGTTCGCATATGCGTTGATGAACCACCGCTTGAAAACAGCAGAATATTAGAAGGTCTGGCACTGCACCACCCAATCATGCAGTAATTTGTATATAGCGGTTCCCTTTCAAATTTGCGTTCCGCAATTTCGAGAGGGAAGGTTTTAGAGCATTTAATACAGAACTGCTATAACCGTTTTGTTTGTGGAGCATAAGCTATATACGGCTTTTGGTTGGGGAGGAAGGACTCGAACCCTCGAATGGCGGGATCAAAACCCGCTGCCTTACCACTTGGCGACTCCCCAAAGTGAACAACAACTTTATCACAGTAACTATAGTGATTCCAGATTAAAGTTGCGTTCCTCCGGGCTTCAAAAGATTCAGGTATAGTCAATTATAGTCGTTTAACTTATGAAGCATCGTGATGCTTCATAAGTTAATTTGCCTGGGAAGGTCTTTTAGCAAAGATTCTGCACAATCCTTACAATCCTTTGTGTAGTTGTCATCAAAAGATGCCACATACTTATTCGGCGAGCTTTCTTCCAGCCGAATAATATTCCCGCCGCGATAATAGACATTGATGTAATTTTCTCTGATGGCAAGCATAAGGGTATCATCCCTGCGAACCCGATCAAGCAGCGGAAACAATATGCCATTTTGCAGGTCATTCATAAAATCAGTCGAAAGTTTACGGCTCATTAACGGCTCCTGAGGTTAATGGTTTCATCTCGAAATCGCGTTCCGCAATTTCGAGATGAAAGTTGTTTTTTGGGGGGGAATCATTGTAAATCATTTAAATTTCAGGTGAATATTTCAAAGAAATTCATTATGTGGCCAGATTTTACACAGAGATGTTTATTTAATCATCAACTGTAGCACAATATTTGGGTCTGCTGGTTTCTCCAAAGTAACAGAGACATTTCCCGACCTGTTTTTCCATGCGTCAGTAGTATGCAGAGAAACAGAATAGGGTCTCATATCCATTGGGGTTAGATCAAAAACATGAGGGCCTTTATGTGTATCGTAAGGAATGTAATCCGGTGCGCGACGGCAATACACATCAAAAGTATATATATCAAAGCCATAAATTGTATAATCAATGCCATTTATGGCACTTGTACTGGTTTTATCAAAAGTCATTGCATTTTTTGGAATATTGGAACCGCTGTAAATAAAGGCCTCAGCAAAACGAGTAAGAGCTTTCTCAAAATTCATTCCCGGATAAAGTTTGTTCAACGCCTCAGTTATTGACTCAATACCGACTTTATCATTGGCAATAATATTTTTAAAAAGCTCTGCTCCGCCAAAATTACTCAAAAGATACGCTCCAAAAGCTGCCCACATACTATAACCATCAGCAGTTATAGAGCCTTCTATTACGCCTCTTTTGATTTCGTCCTCATGCAAAATATTATCCACTTCATGGGTAATAAAAAGAGTTTTATCATCACAAACAAAAGGAGCTATTAATTGTTCTATCATTAGTGAAAACATTTCTTCATCCCATTTATCCAATAGTAGACCATGTTTTACATATTTTTGATTGAAATTGATCAAGTGTTGAAGCTCATGTGCCATTTGTATATATGTATAAGCATATTTTTCAGACCCTACATAATTAGGCCATTTCGCTGTAGCATAGTGAAGATACATCATTTCACATTTGTTTGAATCTAAGCTTAGGAAATATGGATGAAAATCACTATAACGGATCATACTATGTCCAGTATAAAATAAAATCTGTATTTTAGAATCACCATCTATGCCGCCATCTCCATCTGGGCCTCCTCCGTATTCAAAACCCATAATATTTGTCACAAGAGGGTATATTAAATCAAATTTGACACTCAATATTTCTGCATCTTCTGTAGTAAGTTTATCTCCATCATCAGCAGGATTATAAACTTCGTCCGCAACCCAAATATTTCCATGAAGTCCACTTGCTCTTAGTGTCGCTGGTATTTCTACATATGCACCAGTATGAAGAAATCCAGTATTATTAACCCAGAACATCCTTTTGTCACCCACAACGGGGGGAATGAACGGCACAGCTCGCAATCTGTAAGATGCGTTCTTATCAAGCGGCGGGGGGGTTGCGTTGAAATTCTGTATTTCATCAAGAAGCGGGGACAATGCAGTTTCAGGTGTTTGTAAATGCTCTGTCATTCGGTTATACACAAGACTTTGTAAATCACCTTGAACACGACCGGTATTGGCGGCAGGTACAACTGAATCAGACAGGTTGGTTTTTACAAGGTAAATGTCATTGTTGTGTAAATTCTGGAAGTTGATTGTGGCCGTTTGTCCTGTGAATGTAACGTTCCAGGCAAATTCTGTCTGTTCCCATCTGGCGTAAAGAGTGATGCTTTTCGTTACTGCATATGGAAATGTCACTTTGTCAGTCAGCTCAATGTCGCTGTACCACCCTTCAAAGGCGTAATAGCCGCGCGTGACTGTGGGGGCTGCTACAGTGTCACCGCGGACTGCGCTTACAGGCTGTAATTCAGAATTACCGCCGTTTGTAATGAATGTCACGGTGAATGTTGGTGGCAAGACTGAAACCTCACAGGTACCAGTCTTGCCGCTGTCCTGTGAGGTGGCGGTAATGATTGCGTTTCCGGCGGCAATGGCTGTAACTGTGCCATTACTTACCGTTGCCACGTCCGCATTATTGCTTGTCCATGTCAAGGCTTTATTAGTTGCGTTGGAGGGCTGTACTGTTGCTGTAAGCGTTTCCTGTGCGTTTTCATCAAGCGTGATGCTGGCCTTGTTGAGTGTTATGCCACTGACTACAACGACAGAATCGCCTCCACCTGAACAGCCCAGGGTGCCGGTTAAAGCAAGGGCAGGGAACAACAGGGACGCTGTTACAAAGGGCAGATGTTTCTTCATAGGTAAATACTCCTTATGGGTAGCTTGAACTTGCAAAACAGGTGTTTTCCAAGTGGCTCCTTCCATCTCGAAATTGCGGAACGCGACTTTGAGATGAAAGCGTTATTTAAAGTATAATAATTTTAATTATTATAACAATACTTTTTGTTGCTTTTAACCCTGACAATTTCTTGTTTGGGTTAAAAGTATGAAGAATAAGCGTTGGCCAGCCCAGGAGATTTTTGTCGGAAAAGTCAAAGAATTCTGCCGAAAAAACGACCTTCTGACCAAACGCCAAGCCGTAAAGACAGATATTGTTGCTGATTTGTTTAATTTAAACGAAGATACCCTGAAACAACTCTTGAGTGACACTTCGAGAAGAAGGCCGCACTTTAATACTCTGGCTCACATAGCCTCGGTGCTGGGATGTGCTGTCGGCGACTTTCTGGATGCCAGCGGCCCCCCTCCGACTATTTCGCCTGAGAGATGGGAAACACTCAATGAACGTGAACGTATGATGGCTTCCTCGTTCCTTTCCGTCGTTTCATCAGACGATCTGTCCATAACGGAAAAGGAAATCCTGCACACACAATTCCAGACATTGAAAGATTCGCTGATTGAACTAAAGAAAAACGCTGGGAAGTAAAGCGCGGTTGTATGACGAGAAAATATTTATAAGGCTAGACGATCCAGACCAGAAGAGACTGGACTTAAATATTGTTGCTGTTCTATGGTAGTCGTGGGTGATTTGGGGGTTTTCAGAAAGTTTTCCGCCTTTTCCCATACCCCAAGAATCTTTTCGTTCCTACAGTTTTTCTTTTCCCATCTGAATCTTGTCCTGCAGGCAGTTAATACGGCATCCCAGTCTTTTGCTGCTTCGGCCATGTTTAGATACTTAATAAGGACGGCTGTCGGCATCGGTGCTTCGAGTGCAGAGAAATAATATTCGGGGGCATACCAAAAAACCGATTCTTTTAGAAGAGAATACCAGTCAATTGAGTTTTTCTGCGAGTCCAAGTCTTCCCACTGGCTTAGGTTCAGCCAGGGATTTCTTAGGGCACTAATGGGAACATCACTGAGTTTTAGCAGCTCTTCACCAATTATTTTTGAGATTAGCTGAGACCACTCATCTTTTTTTTCCATTTTTGAATATGCCTCCAAGCTAGGAGCAGTACGCGTTTGCCAACAGTATCCAAGTAATTCCTTTTCCAGTTCTTCATCAGGGAGAAACTTGGTAGCGTTGGCGATGTAAATATCAATAGCGTCAAAATGGTCAGGGTTTAGTCTTATAAACTGCTTAAGGATTCGGAAATTATCAGAATCAGACTTGCGGATCAAGTCGAGGAGTTCGGACATACCAGCATTGTCATTCGATTCGTTACCGACAGTTACCATCCCTGATGCTACAAGGACATCAATATTGTAAAGTGACCAAGAATTGAATGGGAGCAGCTCACTTCGAGTCAGAGAATGGCGCACTTTCTGCTGTTGCAGGAAATTACGTAATTTGTTAAGTGCCTCTTCATCAAGATTATGAGAGACGGAAATTCCGTTGAAAGGTTTGATATTTTTGACTATTGCAGGCAGTTCCAATATTGTGGCAACTTGAGTTCTATATAGTTCAGGTAAATCACTAACTTGTTGATTTTTGATGTTGCTATGGCTATTGAGATCCTTGGCAAATTGTCCCCATCCTGCACCAATAATATCTCTAGTTGTTCTTAAGTGACTTTCTAATTCAGTGTAACGTTTGAATTGGATCATTAGCCGCGCTCTACTTAGGGCAAAGTCGCCATAAGTAGAGCGAAATACACTGTCCAGATGAGGATCTTTTTCCAGCATCCATTCTGCTACATTAGCGTGGAGTTTAAATGCTTCTTCAATTAATTGTTTGTTGGCTTCTGTTCCAGTATGAAGACCATCCATCCGAAGAATACTCAGAAAAGATGTGATAGGCACAAAAGAATCAGTATTGCTGGGGAAATCTAGTTTATGCAGGAGCTGCATGAAAGGTGCTGGTTTTCTCTTCAATGAGTTGAAGGCAGACCAATAGAGATATCTAAACAGTGTCGATGTTGGGCGTTGTTCTATTGCTTCCTCAATCAATCGGACAAGGTCAATTACGACAGATTGAAATTCCGAACTATTTGCCAAAATAGGCGAGTTACGTAAACGGCCAAGATTGTACAGAGAATGTGCGGAAGTTGCCCCATGCGTCATCCAATCCAAGGCTTTTGCGTCAACTATGAGCCTTAACGCACGAACAAAGGAAGGTAAAGCCTTCCCATCCAATGTTTTCGTGGTCGTCTTGTCTTGTACATCAAGCGACATTGTTTGGTCTGATATATTTTGCAATGTCGAAGCAAATAAAACAGACATAGCTTCTTGGTTATGAGGATTCTGAATTAAAAACTCTTCCAAACGTTCCCGAAGTGGCCTCCAACCAATGTTCTGAAGTATCAGCGATAAATCGACATCTGTATCCTTATCAAAAGGAAGTTGTTTAGCCGCACCGTTAAAGTACAAAACAAACATGGGTTGATTCGTTCTAGGAAACAGTTGAAGCGTGGCGCAACACACCTCGTATTGTAAATCGTCCAGTTCGTGATATGAAATCTCTTCATAACTGAGGCGTTCAAACACGTAATCGTGTGCCTCTTTATTCATTTGTTCTGGCTTGCCAGCCGTGTAATATACGACAGCTTTTTTCTCAGCATCCAGCTCTGTCTTATTTAATTCAAAGTGCCTTACAAAGAATAGATTGGGGGGGGGTAAATACGGACTACCCTGTGCGCCTAGGGTTGCGATAAGCATTACAAAGATGAATACTGTAGCAACATAAAATCTGATCATACAACGCTCCGCGGCCTGTCGCAAACCTCAGCACGCAAACAGACCGGCCTGTCTAAATGGATAGTGCGGTCTGTTTGCGTGCGATTAAACAAACATCCTAGTGTCTAATTTTATTGATAAATCAAGCAATTCAGACAAAAAATAATTTACGTGATTTATGCAACTAGACACCAGCCTTGAGTTCTGGGGGTAGAAATGGGAGTATACGTAATATCCGTAATCCCAAAAGGCTTGCTACGACATGCTTTGCAAGGTCATGATCGCAACCCGGTATGAGTAAAAAGCCTCACTCATATTCAATAGTCGCCGGCGGTTTGGAAGTTATATCAAATACAACGCGATTGATGCCTTTTACTTCATTGACAATTCTTTGAGCGCAGCGTTCCAGAAGCTCATGCGGCAGGTGTGCCCAGTCAGCAGTCATAAAGTCTTCGCTTTGAACAGCCCGCAATGCGCACATGCTTTCATAGGTTCTCTCATCACCCATTATTCCAACTGTCTGCACTGGCAGCAGAACGGCGAATGCTTGACTTGTGAGTTTGTACCAACCGGATTTTCGGAGTTCTTCTATAAAGATTGCGTCTGCATCCTGGAGTAAACTCACTCTTTCGCGTGTAATAGCTCCGGGGAGCCGAACCGCGAGACCGGGGCCAGGGAAGGGGTGCCGCCAGACTAAGTCCTCAGGGAGTCCGAGAATCAGCCCGACGCGGCGAACTTCATCTTTGAAGAGTTCACGGAGCGGTTCTACCAATTTCATATTCATTCGCTCTGGCAAACCGCCTACATTGTGGTGAGACTTTACCAGAACTGCTCCGCCGATTCCGCTGCTTTCAATAACATCCGGGTAAAGTGTGCCTTGTCCTAAGAATTTTGCTCCTGTAGCTTTTGCTTCCCGTTCAAACACCTCAATAAAAGTACGGCCAATAATCTTTCGCTTTTGCTCCGGGTCGGTAACACCGTCCAACTCGCCCAGGAATCTTTCGGATGCGTCTATCCATTTAACCGATAGGTCAAACTGGGCAAAGGCGTTTTGCACATGGCACATTTCGTCTTTACGCATCAGCCCTGTATCAACAAAGACGCAGATCAGCCTGTTGCCAATGGCTTTGTTTAAAAGCAGTGCGGCCACGCTGGAGTCCACTCCGCCTGAAAGTCCAAGTACAACGGTTCCGCCAGGACCAATTTGTTTATGTATTTCTTCAATTTTTTCTTTGATGAAATTACCGGCATTCCAGTTAAGACTCATTTCACACAAGTGCAGGAAGTTGAGAAGTAGCTTGTTGCCATACTGAGTGTGAGTTACTTCGGGGTGAAATTGTATTCCAAAACGCTTTAATGCTCTGTTTTCCATGGCGGCAACAAGTGTGTCTGATGTTTTTGCCGCAACTGTATATCCATCGGGAACAGTCTCAACATGGTCGCCATGACTCATCCAAACGGCTTGTTTTGCTTTCATGCCTTTGAATAGAACACTGTTTTTATCTGTGACTTCAATTGTGGATTTACCGTATTCCCGCTTTGCCGCCCTGCAAATTTTACCCCTGGAATCTCGGGCAATAAGCTGCATTCCATAGCAAATTCCCAATATTGGAACCCCCAGATCCAATAAACCAGTATCCATGCCAGGCGCAGCCATGTCCAAAACCGAATTGGGGCCTCCGGATAAGATGATGCCTTTTAGATCATTACCTGATATCTCATCTGGTTTTACATCGGATTTGTACACAAGACCAAATGCGCCGAGTTCTCGCAGTCGCCGTGTAATCAGATGAGTGTACTGACTTCCAAAATCCAAAATCGCAATACGTTCATGGTGCATGTGGCTCCCGAAACTTTTACGTTACTGTGCAACTAAGGTCAGGCTGATTTTTTTGAAAGGCCCAGTATCAGACCCAATACTAATCCCCAAATGGCAGCCAAGCCAATTTGAAATGGCGTTGGGAGACAAAAAGTAATTGTATGTGCCGGTATCCAAAACCACAGAAGTGTTTTGAGAGCTTTTTCTATACCTGCATAGCCTTTAGCCCCAAGTATTAAATTGTCCTCAAATCTATGAAACAACATCATTTGAGGCCCGAACAACCCATTTGTAAACACTGACAGGGCAAAAGCGAAACCTGCCCCGTCAGAAAACAACCTTGGGAGCATGTGGTGATCCAGTAGCGCGGTCGTAAATCCTTTCATTCCGGCAAAACCATATTTGATGACTACGCCCAGAATGGCCCATGCCACCACTTTCCCCAACATTTGCAGCCACGAACAGGGAAGAGCAGGGCGCTTATTGACAACAGATGCGGCAACAATTTCCCCAAGTGAGCCTAAAATTGCGAACTGTACGCACGCTGAAAAAATTGGATTTTGACTGACCCATTGAATGTAGGCATCCATTACAAGACCTCTTATAGCCATTTTAGCTTGTATTGCTTGCTTAACGGCGAACAAACCCGCCTGCAAGCAAATCCTGACATAGCGGTTCAACTACAATAAATTATAGTCAACGCCCTTGACAAACAGTACAGACAGGCAAGCACCGCCTACGCCTCCCATTTCGCTCCCCGCCGATGGCGGCTCGCTCCATTACGGCGCAGTCTAGCGCATCCGCGCATT
>JAIRRD010000259.1 GCA_031256155.1 Holophagales bacterium | reverse complement strand
ATAAGGAAATTGCGGCTTATTGCGCTTGGATTGAACCAGACGCGTGTGTGTATATCAACCGGCACTCTTTGTTTGATCGCCTTTTCCTGGCCCTGAGCCAGGCTCCAGTTTTGCCAGATACCCATAATGTAGGCCTGTACAAAATTTGCCGTGTTGGGTTCGCTACCATCGGCAATGACCTGTATGGCCGTATTGCTTTGCCCCACAAGCGCTTTAGCGGAAAAATCATTTTGCAGCACAACCGTACCCCGAAGTTTTTTTTGCGCCATCTCGCGCAGCAGACTCTCCTGGGACAAAATGGGATATAGGTCTATGACGGGCGAGGCCCGTAGCGCATTGGTAAAACTTTTTGCTTTTTCGCCGTTGTCCATAGCCAAAAGTCCGACTCTTACCTTGCTGGCATCAAAGTTTATGGCGTAGCCCATAAAAAACAGCAGTACGACAGGTAAAATGAAAGCTATCAATATGCTACTGGGGTCACGGACTATCTGAAAAAACTCCTTTTTGCAGAGCGCCCGCAGACGCCGCGAACTGAAATTTTTATCGCCGCTACTCATCATCAGCTCCCTTCACCAAACCTATGAAAGCGTCTTCCATAGTAGGTTCAGGGTTTTCGGCAGTCGCTACCTTCCGCTTGAGGTCATCCGGCGCGCCAAGAGCTATCAGCTTGCCTCTGTAAACAAGGGCTATGCGGTCGCAGTACTCCGCTTCATCCATGAAGTGAGTTGTCACCATTATAGTTACGCCCTTATTTGCCAGTCCGTTGATGTGCGTCCAAAACTCACGCCTGGCTACAGGATCAACGCCCGATGTGGGTTCATCGAGAAACAATATCTCTGGCCCGTGCATTACAGCACAGGCCAGAGCGAGGCGCTGTTTAATGCCAAGGGGCAGTTCTTCCGATGACATGTTCAGGTACGGACGAAATGAAAAGACATCCACCATTTGCTTAATCTTGTTTTTTTGTTCTTCACCCTTTAGTCCGTATATGCCGGAGAAAAAGGCCAGATTCTTTTCAACCGTAAGCTGTCTGTAGAGTGAAAACTTTTGAGCCATGTACCCAAGGCGCTGTCTAGCTTTTGAGGGACTTTCTTTAAGGTCAATCCCCATTACCAGTGCTTTGCCCCCTGTGGGCTTCAGCAGACCGCACTCCATTTTGAAAGTCGTTGACTTACCCGCGCCATTGGGGCCAAGAAGCCCAAATATTTCGCCTTTTTTAACACTGAAATTCACGCTGTCCGTTGCAGTAAAATTTCCAAACCGCTTTGTAAGCTGTCTGGCCTCTATTACGGCGTTTGGGTCTATTGCTGGCGGCAGTTCCACATTGGGAACAACGGCCGCCAATGCCGATTCGGCGTCTGGCGACCCACCGAGCAGACTTATAAAGGCATCTTCCAACCTTGGTTCTACTTTCTGGAGCCTGGCCTCCGGGCCTGCGTCCAAGAGCCCCAAATTCGGGTGTCTGCCAGCTTCAACTGTCACCAGACGCACATTTGCCCCCTGAATCACTCCATCTATCACTTCAGGCGCGTGCAGAACACGTCTCAAAAGGTCACGGCGGTTCCCTTTGATATTTGTTATGTGCAGACAGCGTCCGCGCATGGTGGATTTGAGGGATTCAGGCGTATCGTTGGCTATCATACGCCCCTGGCTCATCAGGCAGACAGAATCGCATAGCTCGGCTTCATCCAGATAAGACGTACTCCACAGCACAGTCATGCCCCCGCTGGCCAGTTCCCTGACCATTCGCCACAACTCGCGGCGGGATATGGGGTCAACGCCCACGCCCGGCTCGTCCAGCAGCAGTATTTTTGGGGTACCCAGCAAAGTGCAGGCCAGACCAAGTTTTTGCTTCATACCCCCAGACAGTTTGCCAGCGTAACGCTTTTGAAATCTGGTCAGGTCTGTGAAAGCCAGCAAGCGGGTAAAGATACGCTGCCGCGCTTCACCCACGACATTGCGGAGATCGGCATAGAGATTGAGGTTTTCGATTACATTCAGGTCTTCGTACAGGCCAAATTTCTGTGGCATATAGCCTATATCCGCTCGCAGATCATCGCCCTTCATGAATGAATCCATACCGAGAACTCTGAGGCTTCCCGCCGTTGGTTCAAGCAGTCCAGCCATCAGACGCAGCAGCGTTGTCTTGCCAGCCCCATCAGGCCCAACGAGGCCGGTTATTGAACCCCGCGCAATATCAACATTGATTTGGTTCAATGCAGGTACATGCTGACCGGGGAACAGCTTCCTGACGTTTTTTACCTCTATAGCGACATTCATGGCTTTTCCACGCGCTTGACCGTTACTGGCATACCCTGCCTCAGCATTGAGTCAGGGTCATCCACGATGATGCGGATGCGGTACACAAGGGCAGTCCGCAAATCGGCAGTTTCAACCGATTTAGGCGTAAATTCTGCCGTTGGGGAAACAAAGCCCACAGTTCCGTTATATGGCGCTTTAGGGCGTGAGTCCGTGTAAAGCAATACCTTTGTCCCTGTGTTGAAATATCCCAACTGCGGCTCTTCCACATATGCGCGAATCCAGACGGGGCTTGTCAGTGAGAGACTGAATGCGGGCGAACCGGCCTGAATCATTTCGCCCTTTTCTATGGCGCGTGTAAGTATGTAGCCATCACTTGGCGCTTGCAGCGTAGCGTCCCTTATGGCTAAGCGGCTTACATCAAGGTTTGCCTGAGCCTGCTTCAACTGCCCGTCCGATTCCGCTTTTTCTTCAAGCCTGAATCCTACGCCTATAGCTTTGTACTGCTCCTCTGCGGCACGGAGATTGGCCGCTGCCAAATCCATTGCCGCCTGTGCTGTGTCAACTGAATCCTGGGATACGATTCCCGAAGGCAGTAGTGCAGACAGACGTTCATACTGCTGCCTGGCATTAGTGAGTGCTGCTATTGCCGCCTCCATCTTTGCCTTTGCCTGCGCCACATCTTCATCCCTATTGCCGCTGTGAATCATCGAATTTCGGGCAGATGTTGATGTCAGCGCGGCCTCAGCCGCTTCCAGTGCATTTCGGAGCGGCTCCGTATCCAGTATGGCCAGCACATCTCCGGCTTTAACAGCATCGCCCTCGTCCACCCTGATTTCCGCGACACGTCCAGAAACCCTGAAAGCCAGCAGAGCCTCCCGAATGTCAACACTGCCGTACAGCGTCGCCGATTTGGATGTATCTGCAAAGAGCCTGTAAGCAAAAAAGCCCCCGGCGACAAGGAGGGTGAGTATTACAGGTATTGCGATTTGTTTTTTCATGGACATTACTCCGCTTGATATAGAAGGTTGAGATTCAGTCAAAGCTTATTTAATTAGCGAGTATTGGGGAGGTTGGGGCTGGTCATTCTTCACACCAGCCCAAAACAACTGGAACCACTGTTTTTCTGCCAGTTCTATGGCTTCATCAAGCGACATTGACATCAATCTTGCGCTGACTACCGGAAAGAAATCCAATATGTCAACGCAGGTTCTGATAAAGAAAAATGTTGTGGTGTCCAGGTTCATATCTTGCCGCAATTCGCCTGATTCAACGCCATCGCGCAAGTATTCCTTAACTATCTTTATTATGCGTGAGACATACTTAATAAGTTCGATTTGCGCAAAATTCTGGTTTGTAGCTATGCTACCGCGTATCATGCCCCGAAAGCCAGCATCGTCTTTTACGTGTTTGTGGAACATCTCCAGCGTTTGCCACAGAGCCTCCTGCAATGGCGTGCGCCCCTGTTCGTTGCAAAGACACCTTTGCGCCCCATCTCGCTTTTGCTCGTTGTGCGTGCTTGCGATATCTTCCAGGTCAGGCATGAAACGGCTGAACTTGCGTTCCAGTATGGCCACGAAGATGGCCTCCTTATTTTCAAAGTGGTAATAAAGCAAGCTGGGATCGCAATGGGCCTCCTTTGCTATAGCGCGGATACTGCTACCGTCCACGCCATTCAGCGCAAACACATGCTGTGCCGCGTCAAGTATATGGGACGGATCAACCCTCACCGGCTT
>JAIRRD010000199.1 GCA_031256155.1 Holophagales bacterium | reverse complement strand
TGAAGGATGCCATTGGGTAGAAATGATACTCAGTCGCATTGAACATGGACAAGGCCGCAAGGGCGACCTGGAACTTCTGGAGAATGTTGTTTCAAAAATTAATATGCGAACACTCTGCCCCCTTGGCGATGCCGCTTGTGGACTGCTAGACTCTGTTCTCAGAAAGTTCCGTAGCGAGTTTGAAGCGCATATTGAGCTGGGCAAGTGCCCTGCGGGTGAATCAATTCTTGTTCGACATTAGTTTCAGTTGGTGTAGAAATGCCGGGATGCCTTGTACTCGTACCAACCCCTTTGGGCAATTTAGGGGATGTAACTGTCAGAGCCATAACGATGCTGGAATCCTGTGATGTGGTAGTTTGCGAGGATACAAGGCGCACAGGCCTTTTACTGAAACACTTGAATATTAATAAACCGCTCCGCCGCTTTGACGATCATGCTGGCGTACAAGAGGCCAGCGATTTGGTACATGCCTTGGCATCCGGGAAAAGTGTTGTTTATTGCTCCGACGCCGGTATGCCAGGGATTAATGATCCGGGCTTTGAATTAGTGCGCCTAGCCAGGGAATCAGGTGCGCAGGTGTGCGTCTTGCCAGGGCCTTCTGTCGTAATACTGGCCGTTGCGGCTTCGGGGTTGCCCACGCACGCTTTCACTTTTTTGGGATATTTACCCAGTAAATCTGAGGCACGGCGTTCTTTTATACGTAAACTCGCTGGCAGGGAAGAAACCACTGTTGTATTTGAAACTCCCCACAGAATTGAAGAAGCGCTGAATGACATAAGCGAAATAATGCCTGACAGAGAGTTGGCCCTTGGTCGCGAGCTTACAAAGCTGCATGAGACGTGGTACAGAGGTACGCCATTCCAGGTTATAGCTCAGTTGGATCAGGAGCGCAGAGGCGAACTGGTACTGGTTATCGCCGGTGCAGACGCTAAACGCACTATCGTAAACAATCCTCAAATCCAGGAATCAGACACCCTTCCTGAGTGGGCCGAAAAATTTTTGGACGCAGCATATGAAGGAGGTATGACCCTGCGCGAGGCAGTCAAACCGCTTGCACGGCACCTGGGCAAACCACCCTCAGACGTGTATAAAATGGCTGCCGTGAGAGGAGTTGCTTGTAGCAATTCCATGTATAGCGGTTCCCCTATTGATTAGCAATTTTCACTGTAGTTTTCGACTACGCCTTCCGTTTCGTTCCCCGCCTATGGCGGCTCTCTACACTCTCGACGCAGCCTCTGCACTCCGTGCAATTCCCAAGGGGAATGGCTATAAAACAGAACAAGAATGATGGAAAAAATTGCCAAACAGCCCAATGACGCGTTATCTGCCCCGATAACAGCTTTTCTTTTAGAGCAAAGAGCACGCGCTGTTTCGTCCCATACTCAACACGCTCAGTGCGCTGATCTGGAAAAACTGGAAATTTACGCAAGACAGGAAAAATGGAATGGATGGGCTGTCAAACCCAAAATTCTGCGCCACTTTGCTTTGGAACTGGGCAAACGGGGCCTGGACCCGGCAAGTCAAGCCCGAATACTCTCAACTGCCAGGACTTTTTACAAATGGATGTTTGAGACAGGACGATTGCAGAATAATCCGGCATCATGCCTCAGAAACCCAAAGCAGCCCAAGCGGCTACCCGCATTTTTAACAGAGGGTGAAAGCTGGAATTTACTGGAAAGTATTGACCCAACTGACTTTGTCACTTCACGCGCCCGTTGCGTTTTTGAATTGCTGTACGCCTGTGGATTGCGTGTTTCAGAGTTGACCGGTTTAAATCATCAGGACTTGGATATGGTTGAACGAACTGTGCGGGTTTTGGGTAAAGGCTACAAACAGCGATTAGTACCATTCCACGCCGCAGCCGCTGAGATACTGGAAATATACATAAATTTCCGTTCAGACTTCATGGCGTCAAAAGGTCTGCCTCCCAGCGCAGCTATATTCATCAATCAAAAAGGCGGGCGCCTCACCACCGTTAGCGTACGTAATTTTTTGAATCAAACCCTAGAGCAGATTGCCGTAAGGGCAAAAATAAGTCCGCACTCCCTCAGACATTCTTTCGCAACGCACTTGCTGAGCAGAGGAATGGATTTGAGAGTCATACAAGAACTCCTCGGGCATTCCAGCCTGAGTACGACACAAAATTACACACACCTGGATATGGCTCAGTTAGCTAAAACATACGAGGCCGCACATCCGAGGGCAAAAAAATAGAATATAGTCATTATTACTATAATAGCTGAAGTGATACAACCGTTGCGGGCCAGGAGGGCATAGGGATGGAGAAAGCGAAAAGCAGAAGCGAAAAGTTTCTTGAAAGACTACATGAAGGGCGGATCATTAGGGACTTGCTTGCAAGCAAAACTATTGCCGCCCAGTCAGTAACCATCATGGGAGAATTAGAAAAAGACGCAAAGCGCAGGATGTTGTTCATAGGCTTGCTACAAAATCACAATGACCGTCTAACCGAAAATGGGACAGAAAAACATGATAATTACTTAGAAAATCCAGCCATGGAAAAGCTTGACGGTACAACCCTTGCGCCAAGTGAGCTTAAAGACCACCTAATTGCACTGCAAAATGCCGTTGTCGCTACAAAGAACGGCATCAAGTCTTTTATCGCTGTAAAGGACGACACCAAGTCTTTATCCAATGAAGAAAAACCTGATGCCATAGGATATTATCGGCCGTACCTTCACAGTAGCAGGTTTGTGGCCCCTGACTACTACCTGGAAAGTAACGGACTGATTACCAACAAAACCATTATTGACGGCCTTGACGATATAATAAATGCCATTGATGATGAACTGAATTTTTTGGAAAACCCAAAGGATACCACTTATTTATGGGAGGATTCAAAGCCGATGTCCCCCCAAAACGCATTGCATTATTGGGTTTGCAACTTAATCCATGATTTGCGGGAGCCGCTTTTAACGGGTCAAAAAAAAAGATCCAAGCTGTTTTTTGATTTTGCCAATCAAGAGGGACGCAATAATTTGGTTACCATAACACACGATATTTGCAGAGAGGCTCATGCCTTGGTTTGTGATTTTGATACTTCGAAATTGATCCCACGATGGGGTGGCGAAGCAAAAAACTGGTTGGCTGATTGGATGGAAGAAGAAAGGGAATTGATTTTCCCACCTAAAGCACAAAATGATGGATCGTCAACCCCGGTCCCGCAGTAGTGGTTGGGGTTACAACCTGAACCTCCTTATATCACCCTGTAGTTGGGAGGCCAGATTGGCCAGTTCTGTGGCTGTGCGAGACACTTCGTTGGTGGTCGCTGTCATATCCGATGAAGCGGAAGCCACGGCAACTGCTTCAGTGACGCTCTTCTCTACCTGCCTGACTACCTCCGTTCCGGCCTTGGACTGCTCCCTGGTTGCAGACACTGACTCCCGCGTCTTTACTGCAAACTGATCCAGGTTTAATTTAATTTTATTCAGCAGCTCAACGGTGATGGTTACCATCTCAGCGCCGCGCTGTACTGAATTTCTGGCTTCTATGTTGTACTGAGCTATCTCTTTTGCCGATGAACCGCTACGCTCTGCCAGTTTCCTCACCTCTTCAGCCACAACGGCGAAACCCTTGCCCTGTTCACCGGCCTTCGCTGCCTCAATGGCGGCATTGAGTGATAATAAATTAGTCTGGTTTGCTATATCCTGAATCACGCCAATGGCCTGGGCTATCCTGCCCGTTGTCTGCGTTATGTCTTCCATAGCGCTATTGGTCGAAGCACCCGCCATGTTGCCCTGCTGTGTTGCCTCAAGAGCCGCCTCCAACTGTAGCAGAGAGCTTGAGGCGTTGTTTCCCACCTCGTCAATAGAAGCCGACAGCTCACCCATCGCGGCCGCCATTCTCTCTGCGCTGACCCTCTGGAGATCGGCACTGTGGGCAATCTGCTCTTCAGTGTGTGACATCTCTTCCGCCGATGCCGACAACTCCACAGAGCCGCTCGCTACGCCATCAATGCCACTACTGACACTGCCTATGAGCGCCCTGAGATGCGTTATCGTCTCACCCAGCGTATCGGCCAGATAGCCAATTTCATCCGGGCATGTTGACCTGGATTTCACTGTCAGGTCGCCATTGGCTACAGCGTGCAGACTATCAGACAGGATGCCCAGCCTACGCTTTATCATGTTCGCGATGTAAGTAGCGAGCACGACTGAAAACGCGATGACCAAGATGCAAGCAACAACCATGATAGTGTTACTCCTGTCGGCAGTCGAATTGTTTCCCTTTACCAGTACCTCGACGAATTTGCCAATCCCGTCCTTCAGCTCAGCCATATCCCCGATACATTTCTGATAGGCAACAAGGAGCGTAGTCCCCATGTATTGTATGGCTTCATCTTTCCTGTTTGCAAGGCAGAGTTCCTTCATCCTTATGCTAGCTTGGTCGTAAGCAACCTTTGATGTCATAGCTTTTCTGATCAGAACTTCATGCTCGCGTTCCCCCACCACAATTTTCAGTGTTTTTTCCAGATTGTTACTGACCAGAGTCAGGCGGTTTTCCAAAGACACTATGAATTTACGTACTTCCCGTTGGTCATAACTTATAATCATGTCGCGCACTTCAGCGCGGCAGGCGGTCATTTCTTCCGAAGCTATGCTCACCAGTCTGAGACACGTGTACCCATGTGTAAACAGTTTTGTGCCACCGTAACTTATTGAGCGGGCAGCCCAAAATCCTATGGCGCCTATTGCAATGGTCATAACTATTACGACCGTAAAAGCCACCATGAGTTTCGATTTTATTTTTAAGTTAAGATACCAGTTCAAGAGAACCTCCTCTTTGGGAAAATATCCAGATGTTGAAATTTAAATATCAGTTGCGATTACTACCATATGTCTTAAGACTATTTATAACGATTCAACTACAATAAGTTGACCGCTGTATAAAACGTATCGGTAAAAAATCTTAAGATTACGAATATTCAAATAATTAAATTTTTTAAATTCTTTTGTATTATCATTAGTACACGTATTAATATGTATTATTATTTTTATATAGCCTTCATTTATAATTGTTATTTTTATAATTTACTGGCAATTATTTTAAAATTATAAATATTAAAATAATTTAACAATTTAATGGTTTAATTTTTTTAATTTTTAATGGGTGGTAATTTTTTCGTATCATTAC
>JAIRRD010000108.1 GCA_031256155.1 Holophagales bacterium | reverse complement strand
GCCGGTAATGGCTATTATGTTGGGACTGAGTTCATTTATCTGGATTACCATCCGTACAAGGCTGCTCTTTGAGAGCATGTTGCTGATGTGTAGATCCGAAATCTGCACAATGGTGAAGTCTTCAAGGGATTTGTTCAAGTCTGAAACAGGAACTTCCACACGGCGGATTACAGGGGGCTTCAATGCCTGTACGCAGCCGATAACAATGGAAATTATTGTTGCGGCCATAGCTGTCCTCAGTGCCCAGAGACTGACCGATGTCGGCGCGTCGAAAAAACGGCGCAAAAGAAATTGAAAAAGATCGGCTATACCCAAATAGACTATGTAAGTGCTTACAATGCCAAACATTATGTAACTTATCCAAGAGACCGCCAGCACATCATGGCTTATGAGGCGGGTCAAAATTGGAACTATGAGCATAAAGGCAAATATGCTCCATGTCAGCCAGGGATGACGGCTGAACAATGAACTAAATGCCATGCTCCTGAGAGACATGTACGCACATGCAAGTCCTAGAATGAAGATGATAACTGCTATAGGTAAGAGCATTCTCATAGGTATAGTTTATATTGAGATTGCTCTAAATAGCATCCAGTATTTTATCCATGGTGATTAAGTCGGATTGCTCTCTGAATATTTTGCGGTATTCGGCATAATCTTTCAATGCTTGTTCGCGGTCGCCATCTAATTGCCTGATTTGCAAGAGCATGGACCAATAGAGCTGGGACCAGGCTTGATTGGGTTTTGCAATTTTGTGAAGCACAGAAATGGCATCACCTGCTTCTTTAGACTGTCCAAGAACAATATTTTTTTGAGCTAAACGGAGACGCGACCAAGGGTCAGCGGGAGTGGGCAATGAGGTGCCTTTGCCGTCCAATTCTAATTTCCAAGTGGATACCATTCCGTTCGCAACGCTTTTACATGCGCCTGGGGCTGTGCGTGCAAGCTCTTCTAACCTTGACAGAGCGTTTCGCATCCTCTGTTCCTTCTCGGCAGGCGGCACGGAATTTGTAAGAGTGCCTTCTACTTCTAAAATCAGCGCAGACATGGCGGTTTCATGCTGCTCAATTTTGTGATGCCGCCATATATTCCAGAAAACCACAACGGCAATCCCAAGCAAGATCGCGACACCGACTATGATAAAGCGCTTCATCAGGTTAGAGTGCTCATTCATTCCAAGAGTGATTTTGCTCTGAAATGTCGAAAGACTCTGTGCTGGCTTTTGTATGCGAATTTCTTTTTGCTTGATGTTTGTCTTAAGTGCCATGATTTTGAATAACTCCCTGTTTTTGAAATTGAACCGCTATAGACATTGTACTAAGTTGCGTTAAAGGAACTCAATTTGATATCAGAGCATTTTTCACTTGAAATTCGATGCACATCTGTTAAGCTACTATTTCGGCCTGGATAGCTCAGTTGGTAGAGCAATGGACTGAAAATCCATGTGTCGCTGGTTCAATCCCGGCTCCAGGCACCAAAATAAATGGGGTGATGATTTTTACCCATCAGAATTGATTTTCTTGATTAAATCATGTAGGGCAGCACTGGCTCTGTCATTTTCGATCTGACACGTTCCTGCGGATGGATGACCGCCACCGCCATAATTGAGCATTAGTTCGCCAATACTCGTTTTGCTCGTGCGATTTAAAATTGATTTGCCCGTTGCAAACACAGTATTTTGCTTTTGCAATCCCCACATTAAGTGAATAGAAATATTGATTTGAGGGAATAACGCATAAATCATAAACCTGTTCGTTGCCCAAATGATTTCTTCGCTTCTCAAGTCCAATACAGCCAGATTTTCATACACTTCCGTGCAGCGTCTGATCTGTTCCTTCGCCCTTTCAGAGTGATCGAAATACAAATGCAATCGCTCTTTTACATCAGGCATCTCTAATATCTGATCAACAGTGTGGGTTTTGCAAAGTTGAATAAAACTCATCATAAGAGCGTAATTGCTCACTTTGAATTCGCGGAAACGACCAAGACCGGTGCGTGAATCCATTAAATAATTGAGCAGAACCCATCCTTTGGGATTCAAAATATCATCAACTGAATATTGAGCAGAATCAGCTTTATCAACAGCTTCCATCATTTCTAAAGAGACACTGGGAAAAGCTTTTGCGCCACCAAAATGGTCATAGACAACGCGAGCTGCTGATGGAGCATCTGGATCAATAATGTGATTCGCGCGTAAGCCAGTGTTTCGGATGATCTCAGAAAGGTGATGGTCAAAGACCATGTGAGCGTTTTTCACATATGGCAGGTTTGTAGTTATATCTCTTTCTGTGACTTCTATTTTTCCGTCCTGCATGTCTTTTGGATGCACGAAGCGAATATCGTCAATCATATCCATTTCTTTGAATAAAATAGCACAAACCAACCCGTCAAAATCGCTGCGTGTAACAAGGCGAAACTTCCGTTGATTCATAGCGCATCCTCCACCATAAAAAATATTACCAGCAAGAATTTCTCATTCAATACCAATTTGCGTTCTTTTGAGGTAATTTTAAAATCCAAGTTGTACGCCTGCGCCTCCATTTCGCCGTCCACTCCAAAGTCTCGTACAAGCCTATAGCCATTTTCGCTTGCATTGTTTGCGTTTTCAAAATCTTTGGCACACAGCACAAATGTCTATGTGAACGTAACTTGCTATCAGTCTCAATCTACAAACAAATCCTTACATATAGCATTTCAACTACAAGTGAGTTGAACCGCTATAAATCACTCTAACACCCAAGCGAAAGCATAGCTTCCATTGGCTTCAAAGCTCTTTGGCGCAGTGATTCGTCCAAGGTGATTTCAGGTTTCATATCCTTCAGAGCCAAGTAAATTTTTTCCACTGTGTTGAGTCTCATGTAAGGACATATTGAGCAATTAGATCTGCTATCCACCGGTATGGGCAAAAACTCGGCGTCCGGTCTCAGTTTTTGCATTTGATAAATAATTCCTGGTTCTGTTCCTATGATAAATGCATTCCCTGTGTCTTTAGCGACAAAATTTAACATCGCGGCTGTAGAACCCACAAAATCGGCTTTTGCCGATATTAAAAGGTCGCATTCAGGATGAACAAGGAGTTTTGCTTCCGGGTACCTGGCTTTCATTGCAGCAGTGCGGCGGGGAGTAAATAGTCCGTGAACTATGCAAAAGCCAGGGTACAGGGCCATTTTTCTGCCGGTTTGTCTAGAGACCCAACGGCCAAGGTGGCGATCCGGGGCAAAAACAATCTTTTTGTTGGCGGGAATGCTGCTAACAACGCTGACTGCGTTGGAACTTGTGCAGATAATGTCTGAAAGAGCTTTGACACCGGCGGAACAGTTAATATAGCTGATTACAACGTATTCAGGGTAGTCTTTGAGCCATTCCCTAAAAATTTCGGTTTGGCATCTATCCGCAAGCGAACAGCCTGCATCCATGTCCGGCAAAATCACTGTTGAGTTTGGGTTAAGGATTTTCGCGGTTTCAGCCATAAAGTGAACACCGCAAAATAAAATCACATCGGCTTTAGCCTTTTGTGCTTCTATGGCAAGCTGCAAGCTGTCGCCCACAATATCCGCCAAATCCTGCACCATCGGTTCCTGATAGTAATGTGCCAGGATAATGGCTCTTTTTTCAACACACATCCGCCTGATCTCAGATGTCAAATCCAAATCGGAGTCAATGCTGTTTAAGTCGGAATAGCAAGTTGAATATAGCGATTCCACCCCAAAATTGCGCTCCGCAATTTCAGGATGGAAGTTTGCGGGACGGTCTTCAATCACTGTAAACTCCTTTAATTTTAGTCAGATCCCCGAAATTTACTTCGTCATGCAGCTGACTTATAGTCGTTTTACTTGTGGAGCATAACCATGCTCCACAAGTAAAATGCGTGTATGCTCCAGACTGCGCCGTAATAGAGCGAGCCGCCGACAGGCGGGAAGCGCAATGAGAGGCACAAGTGATACATGTCCGGTTATTACGGTTGTAAAGTGCATTAACTATAATTTCGTGTAAAATGACACAGATGGAATCTTGAAATCGGCTCAACCGGCGTTATCCCCAAAACACAACTTTGTTCCGACCAGTTTGTTTTGCTTTATAGAGCGCTTCATCAGCTTTTAAAATTAAGGAACTAGAGTTGCTGTGATGAGCAGGCATTTGTGTATTTACACCGATGCTGACAGTTATTTTAGCAGCTCTCTCGTCATTGCAGGGAATTGACATATTTTCTATCGCTGCGCGAATACGCTCAGCAACTGTTATTGCGCTAATCGAATCTGTGCTTGGTAACAATATAACAAATTCTTCCCCGCCCCAACGGGCCGCAAAATCAATTTTGCTTTTTATAGAGCACATAAAAACTTCTGCGGCTGCCTGCAAGGCAAGGTCGCCCTGCGCATGCCCAAATGTATCATTATAACCTTTAAATTTATCCAGATCTATCATCAAAGCACTTAAGAGCGTTCTGTCTCTCATAGCGCGATTCCATTCCAATTCCAAGCGATTGTCGAAAGTGTGCCTGTTTGACATCTTTGTAAGTCGGTCTTTCATACTTTCGTCTGCTAATTCTGAAATATTGTTGGCAAGTATTTTATAATCACCCAGCAAACCCTCTGTATCAAGGCGGTAATCTGAGTTACCCTTGGCATGTTCATAAATCATGATATTTATATCTACTATCATTTTTCGAATAACATTTATCATCTTTTTTATGGATTTGGCCAAATTGCCCACCTCATCACTGCTTTCGACATTAATTTCAATATTCAGGTTTCCAAGTGCGATTTCATTCATATCTACAGACAACGTAACAACAGATTTGATTAATATTGAAACAATAAAGAACATTAGTATTATGGCTATGGCAAGTCCAATAAAACCAATAAAAAATATTTCGATAATTAAATTACGAGATGCAGCTTTCATTTCTTCAATAGGATTACCTATAGAAATAGCGGCAAAAATTTCGCCTTTAGAGTTGCGGAGCGGCATACAAAAAAAACGGCGCGGTTTCTCTAAAAGAATTGTGGTACCATTATATTCTTTACCATCATTCATAACTATTTTTGAGATTGATGGATCAAGTCTGAGGCCAAGTGCACGCTCTCCATTCTGCCTCGTAATAGTAGTAACAATATTTTTGTTTTCAAGCCAAACATTAATGTCAGCTTTTAAAATATTCTTAAGCTCATCAACCGTTTCATTTATGTCAAATCTAAAATCGGCAGATAAAGCGCCGATAATAGAACCATCTGTATCATATATGGGCGCTACGGCGCGGACAACAACTAGCGCAACGCTACCGGTATCAAAATATGTGGTAACGCTGCCGTTTGTCAAGGCATTTGCTACATGCTGCTGATTGGCTATAGAATCACCAGACACTTTATCATGTG
>JAIRRD010000076.1 GCA_031256155.1 Holophagales bacterium | reverse complement strand
GTTTTGGGCCGTCTCGTATAGTCAACGCCCTTGACAAGTGTACAGATAGGCAAGCATCGCCTACGTCTTCCATTCCCGAACCAAATACTCAAATCTCTTGCCTCGCTCCTCAAAGTTTTTGAACTGGTCAAAGCTGGCACAGGCAGGACTAAGTAATATCTGATCTCCGGAATTGGCGGAAGTCAGTGCTCTGTTTACTGCCTCATCAAAATCTACATGTGTAAAATGAGGCATATCCCCCAAATCCCTTTCCAACATAGGTATGGCGTCCCCCAGAAACACCAGGTGGCGCAGTTTGCCTTCTAAAGCATCACGCAATGGAGCGTAACTGCTACCTTTGTCTTCTCCGCCGAGCAACAGAACCAGAGGCCCCGGCAGAGCGCGAATGGCTATCAATGTTGCGTCAACATTGGTTCCTTTGGAGTCGTTGTAAACCTTGACTCCACCTTTTTCGCCACAAAACGCTATGCGATGGGCTAAACCCGGATATGTCCGCAGACCACTGCGCACAGCTTCAACAGAAGCACCCCCGCGCATTGCAAGAAGAATTGCCGCTAAGGCGTTTTCAACATTGTGGTTTCCGGGAATCAGCAACCGGGAACGGTTTATCAGGTCTGTGACAGTCCCCCCCCTGTCTCGCACGTATAAATTGCCATCTGAACCACACCAAGCGCCTTGACCTTCAACGTATTCCCAGCCAAAAACGCCTCTTTGGCCAATCGGCGAAAAGGATGTCAGAAAGTTTGCGTTCTGAGGAGTAATGCAGAGGTCATTTGACGATTGATTTTCAAAAACACGGAGTTTTGCCTCTAAATAAGCGGTCATGCTACCGTGCCTGGCAAGGTGGTCTGGTGTCAGGTTGAGGATCGCGGCAGCTTCCGCTTTGAAATCTACGATTGTTTCCAGTTGATAGCTGGAACACTCAAGCACAAAACGAGTACCTGGCGCTGCACTGTCCACAGCGTCTAAAAATGGGAGGCCAATATTTCCGCACGCTATGGCCGACAAGCCGCCGGTTTTGAGGAGGTGCGCCGTCAGGTCAGTAGTGGTACTTTTGCCATTTGTCCCGGTAATAGCCAAGACAGTGGCAGTTGCGTCTTTAATACGCAGAACTCTGTGGGCGAACTCAAGTTCGCCGATAACCGGGATGCCCTGCCGTTTAGCCTCCTGCACAAATGGATTTTTTGGATCTACTACGGGGGATAGAACAACTTCAGAAGCTGTATCAAGAAGCGTAAATGGATGACTGCCCCAAACTCCAGGTACATCCCAATCCGCTAGTTTTGTCAGTAAATCCTGGCCAGGGTGCTGATTTATATCCGTCAGTACCGCCGGGCTTCTAAAACCCGACAAATACTTCGCGACAGCTAATCCCGAATTTCCAGCGCCAACAATTACTGTATGCTCCATGTTGCCAACTATAGCAGTTTTATCTCAAAGCTGTACTTCGCTTGGTTCAAGCGTCAGTATGGGCGCGTGTATTTCCAAATTTGCGCCTTCAGCGACATGTATTTTTGATATTCGTCCCGCTTTGACGGCACGGTATTCATTTTCCATTTTCATTGCTTCTAAAATAAAGAGCGGTTGGTCTTCCTCTACTTCTTCGCCCTCCCGCACAAAGTACTTCATTAATTTCCCCGGCATCTGAGCTTTAATCAGGCGGCCCCCCGTTTGCGGTGCCTTAGCCATAGCCTCTGCCAGAAGGCGTTTGCTTGGATCTTGTAGCGTAAATTCAAGTGCTCCCGCATAATAACTGCCGCGAAAACCATGTAAATCCGGGTCTTCAGAAATACGCAAACGATCTATGTTTACGCCGATACTGCGTTTGTCCATGATTACGGAATAGCTGTAAGGCTCAACACGAAAAATATCCAGGGGGATTTCTTCGCCATCCCAAACCATTATCACTTTACCGCCGCAGCGGTGCATTTCCAATTCATGACACTCTTCGCCGATTACCAAGGTTCTTTTCATAAAATTACTCCATGCACGTCATCAAATTTCATAGTTAAAATCGATTAAATTTATTCCAGTATTTCCAATGCGTGGGCGTAGCTTCACCTTGACGGTTTGGAGGCTGCTGGGCGCGCGTCTCCTCCATTTCCAATTCCTCAAACAGCGCGGCGGCCACGACAAATTTCAGGTCAGGCCCAAGTTTAGGTGCGCTCCACCAATTTTGATCCAGCATAGCGGTGTTAAATTCACCCCTGCGGAATGCCTCGTGTTCATTCAGGGCTTTATGGAAAGCAATGTTGTTGCGTACTCCGCCAACCCTGTATTCAGAGAGGGCGGAGGCCATTCTTCCAATCGCTTCTTCTCTTGAGAGGCCCCAGGTACTTAATCTTGATAGTATCGGTGCATAAGACAATGACAGAGCCCAGCCATTGTAAACTCCAGAATCGTTTCTCAGATTGCGGCCGGCGGGAAAACGCAGATAATTGATGCGGCCGCCTGAGGGAGCAAAATCGCGTCCGGGGTCTTCCGCATTGACACGAGCCTGGATGGCCCAGCCCCAAAGTGGAATATTTTCTTGTTCAAGAGGCAGCTTTTCGCCTTTTGCGATGCTAATCTGCCACCGAATGAGGTCCTGACCAGTGATCCATTCTGTAACCGAATGACCTCCCTGAATACGGCAGGTCATTTCCAAAAAATAGAAATTGTGATCATCATCCACAAGAAATTCAACAGTTCCCGCGCCAACATAGCCAATCTTTCTAGCGATGGCGACAGATGCTTCGCCAAGTTTTTTTCTGAGTTCCGGTGTGACAAACGGGCTGGGCGCTTCTTCAAATACCTGCTGGAAACGACGCTGAATACTGCAATCCCTTTCCCATAAATAAACCACGTTGCCGTGTTGATCCGCCATTATTTGAATTTCGATATGATGTGGTTTCGAGAGGGCTTTTTCCAGGTAGATTTGATCGTCTTCAAAATTTATGATTGCATCACCCTTGATCCACGGCAGACTTCTATGCAATTCGGTTACGGATTTGACCTGACGTATGGCCTTCCCGTCTT
>JAIRRD010000071.1 GCA_031256155.1 Holophagales bacterium | reverse complement strand
ATTACACATAAGCGCCGGTTGTTCGTCAAAGGGGGAACAAGCAGCACACCGGATTACAGCGCCATATACTTTACTCAAAATACTCCCAACCAAGCAACGGGCCTTTTAAATGACATGTTCACGGAAATGTCTGTGCTAAGAGAGGAAAAAACATCTTTGCTCTACTTTTATACGGAAGGCACAGGGACGCGGACAGGGCCTGTTCCTTTAGAGCTGCGCTTTGAATGTTATACGGGCGATTTGGACCCCGCCGATGATAAAGAGCCAGCGCACTGGAAACTGGAGAGACTTGAATGGATGGAACCACCTGAGTCTTATGGTATCAGCGATGATTATGGCTATTACTCCACGCCTAATTACTCTTTTGGAGTTTTTTTACGACCGGGCACTTACCGCGTTATTGCCAAAAATCGCACTCATTCAACTGCTTTGCAGGAAGGAACAAATGCAAATTCAGAAGACAGACCGAATCAGTTAACGCCAATTCTTTTAGAAGAAGAAAAATCCTTTTTCTTGTCTGAACGCTTAAGCCCTGAACGCTCAGAGGTTTTTTCCCCATATGGCTCAAGGACTTTTCAAGCCCAAAATGAATTTTTTATATCCACACGAGGTAACGATACCCCAAGCGGATTTATTCAACCAATGCGATTTACAGTATCTGGTTTGGATGGCATACCTGACCCAAGTAACAGACGCCTGAAAACTATTACGTCAACCTTTGACCCAACAGCTAAAATACCCAGACCGCCAGATGGTTATTATCCGGGACCTTTTCAATTTGTGGGCGGAAATACCGCTTTTGGGGTTCAAAATTTCAGCGGCATTTCCGTATGGACTGTTCCAGGACTATATCGCGCGTATGGAGCCAGAGGGCCGCTCTCTATTCTGGAGGTTTTCAGCCTGGACACAAGGCCGGGTCTGGGGTTTCAAACCAAAGACCTGACAACATTCCAGGCTCCACTCCCCGAGGGCTGGATTGCTTTTGATACGCCCGGCCCAACACAGGCAACCAGCGGGGGCATGCTGCCGTGTGAACAACTTTCATCCGCGCTGGCCGAAGGCGTGGGCGTTGTGGCCCGCACGGAAATAGACCACCAGGCTGATGCGGATGCCCTGTACAGAGAATTTACATCTGACTTGGCATATGAAGATGATTATAGAGCGGCCATTGGCAGTCAGCCATTTGTGATAAACGCACGTTCTTCAAACCTTGACGGATATGGGACTGTAACTGCTTATTTCACGTCCGTTGACGTCAACGGGCGCAGCGGCGGGGCACGGCCTTCAAAGGGCTGGACTTTGGCTGATTTTTTAACACAGGCAGACGGTAAGTACAATGTGATTCATCGTCCGCGCGGACCCGAGGGGATATTTACCAAGCTGGGCTTTAATCCCGCTTTGCCTCTAAGCCAAGCTGCTCCGTGGTGGAATGAGACTGGCTTACTGTCGCTCAGAAAAACAAATGGCGATTTTGACGCACTTGAAATAATTAATGCGGGAAGTATAGCCAGTTCCGACATAAATCTTTGGTGGTCTGAATTTAAGTCTGTGAGGGAGGATTGGTTTGCATTGCTGAACCAGCAAAAACCTCAGGCTTTTACCAAGGCAGTTGGCTTTTCGTCTGGCAGATTCAGTGTGGATACACCTGTGGGTTTGGTCAGAACTTATTTAAATATCGGAGAGGATGAACTGATTCAGTCTGAGCTTGAACCAATTCTGGCGGCTTTAAAATCCGGCGCTGCTGTTGTTTCCAGCGGCCCTATGCTTGAGGTCAAAGTTGGAAGTGCAGGTCCTGGCGCTTCAGCTGTTATAAACGGTTCACCTTCGTCTGTTGTGTTGGAGGTGACTCTGGTAGCTCCCGATTGGCTCCCAGTGGATGAACTCAGAGTTGTCGTCAATGGCCGTGTGGTTAAAATCATCAATGACCCTAAGAATGATCCCGCATTTGTCCCTTCTGACGAAGATTCACGGTTCTATACAGGAAGTATAAATATACCCGTACCCGTTGGTAAGGATGCGTGGCTGGTCGTTGAAGCTGGCGCGCCGCTTGGCACCACCGGTGCCTATAAGCCCGAAAAGTCATGGAGCATTGTGATGAAGGGCATTTATCCGGTGGCAATTACAAATCCCATATTCCTTGTCCTGAGCGGTGGGGAATATACACCGCCAGGGTTATAGGCACAGAGCTTCGCAATGACGGAATGGCTTCCTGAACGCCTGCCGGAGGATATTGAGGCTGAACGCTCACTTCTGGCTACTTGCTGCGCGCCTGGTCTGGAGAGGGAAGCCGCTGATGTGGCTTTCCGTCTGTTGGAAGAAGACTTTGTACATCCGGCTCACAGGGCTGTGTTCCGCGCGATGGTGCGGCTCCTTGAGGGCAATCTTGAGGTAAATGCCATTACTCTCAAAGATATGCTGGCTCAGGCCGATGACCTGTCACGCGTGGGGGACTTTGCGGGGCTGGTTGAGTTACTGAGCGCTGAGGAGGTGCGGAATCCGCAAATTCTGGCCGACCTTCTCATAAGAAAACGTAAATTCCGCGAACTCATACGGCTTGGGGCGCAACTAGTGAGGAGGGCCGCCGCTGAAGAAGAGCCGCCTGAGATATTGGTTGAACAGGCTGGACAGGAACTCTTCAGGACAGCCCAGGGGCAGGATATACGGGGACTTGAGCACATTGCTCATGTGGCGCAGGATTCTTATCAGAAACTGCTCGACAGACTGGAGGGGCGTGGGTCTTCCGGCCTGCGCGTTGGCTTTTCCCGCCTGGATACGCTCACGCAGGGTTTTCAGCCCGGCAATTTGATTGTTTTGGCGGCCAGACCCGGTATTGGTAAGACGGCTCTGGCTCTCAACTGGCTACTACATTCCAGCATGCGGTTCCGCGCTCACACGGCTTTTTTCAGTCTGGAGATGAGCAAGGAGGAGGTTTTTAACCGGCTACTGGCCTCTCACGCGCAGGTGAATTTGAAAGCAGTCAGCCAGGGTGACTTCAGCGAAAATATTCACAAGAGATTACTTGAGGCCAGGGATGAACTGATAAATCAGCCGATATTCATCTGCGATAAGGCGACTATTACATCCAGAGAAATATCCGCGATGGTTGACAAGCTATGCACTCAGTCCAATCAAAAGCTGGATTTGGTGATTGTTGATTATCTTCAACTGATTTCAAGCCCCCACGACAGCCGTGGAGCTAAACAAACTGAATCTGTCCGCATTGGAGAGATAAGCAGATCTCTGAAACTGCTGGCCAAGGAACGCAATATTCCCGTAGTGATTCTCTCTCAGTTGAACCGCGAGGTAGAACATCGGCAGGGAGGCAGACCTCAGTTGTCTGACCTGAGGGATTCGGGGGCTATTGAACAGGATGCTGATATTGTCATGTTCATTCACCGCAAGATGAAACCGGTTATGGATGGGGAAGAACCGGAAAAGGGCGCTGAACTGCTTGTGGCTAAACACCGCAATGGCCCTACGAGTATGATTCCACTTTGGTTTGAAGGTGAATACGCTCTTTTCAGAGAGTTGGAGCGATATTCGGACGGACCGGAGGGCTGATGCCCTCCCAGCTCCTGCCCTTTTCGGCTAAACTGACCGCGCTTCGCGGCGTGGGTTCAAAACGCGCTGAACTGCTCGCTGATGCCGGATTTCAAACAGTGGGCGATCTCCTGTGGGGGTTGCCCTACCGCTATGTTGACCGCGGAAGTATCAGGCCCATTGGGGAACTTAACCGTCAGGCCGGGTTTCTTGACTCCAGTATTACGCTGTTGGGCAAGATTGTGGATTTTCGCCAAAGTACCACACGTATTCAGAGGATGACTTTGACTGAAGCGCTGTTGAGTGATGAAAAGGATTCTATTCGTCTGGTCTGGTTCAATCAGCCTCATTTATCCAGGATGCTGAAACCCGGCAGCAGGATATTGGTCTGGGGACCGCTGTCGCATGGACGGCATGGCCTTGAAATGCGCTCGCCCGGATGGGAGGTGGTTGGACGCTCGGCTGAAGATAATGGAGAATTAACTGAAAATATTTTTGCGCGTCGCTTTTTGTCTCTGTATCGCCGCATTGGCTCACTGAGTGGACAGACACGGCAAAACCTGGTATCGCTGGCGCTCAAAGAGGCGGAGCAGCCCGGTGCGATTTTGCCGCCTGAGTTAGCAAGCGGTCTGCCGGATACGCTTACCGCTCTGCGCTTACTTCACAATCCGTCTGACGACTGCTCCGGCGATGACCTTGAGTCCGGCTCTACCCCTGCTCACCAAAGACTGGCCGCCGAGGAGCTTTTTGCTTTTGCGCTTGCTGTTGAACTGCGGCGGTCTGGCAGACTCAAGCGCCAGGGTGAAAAAATAATTACTTCAGCAGAACTCAGAGATAAGCTCAAATCCTACTTGCCATTCAGTCTGACTCTTGCACAGCGCAGGGCGTTTAAGGAAATTGTGGATGACCTCTGTTCAGGCCGCGTAATGCACCGTATGCTTCAAGGCGATGTGGGTTCCGGCAACACGCTTGTAGCTTTCCTGGCTATGGCTATGGCGGCTGAAACAGGGGGACAGGCGGCGCTGCTGGCACCGACCGAGGTGCTTGCCAGACAGCACGCCGCCAGCTTTATCAAACTCCTTGGCGATGAGAGCAGACGTTTGCAACTGCTCATCGGAGCGATGCGGGCAGCTGACAAGCGGTCGGCGATAGGCATGATAGCCAATGGGCAAGCCGATTACGTTATTGGCACTCACGCGCTGTTTCAGGAGAGCGTCTTGTTCAAAAAACTGCAAATTGTCGTGGTTGATGAGCAGCACAGATTCGGCGTTAAACAGCGGGAAGCCATCAGAGATAAGGGTTTGGATCCCCACTGGCTCGTTATGAGCGCGACTCCTATTCCACGAAGTTTGGCTCTTTCTATTTTTGGCGATTTGGATCAATCTGTGCTGGATGAGCTTCCGCCCGGACGACAGCCTGTGGATACGCGCCTTGTAAACCCGGATCACGCAGAAAGAGCATGGAACTTGGTGGATATGGAATTGGCAACTGGCCGACAGGCTTTTGTTGTAAGCCCCTCTATTGACCCCTCTGATGAAACCAAGCCTCCGCTGCGGGATATTCAGGCGATGGAAATTCTATTGCGCGCTCGTTTTCCCGATATCCCACTGACTACCGTGCATGGCCGCCTTAAAACAGACGAACTCAATGGGCGTATGTCAGCGTTTGTTTCCGGTGAAGCGCGGATTCTTCTGGCTACCACTGTAATAGAGGTTGGTGTTGACGTCCCAAATGCGACTGTGATGATTGTTGACCATGCGGAACGCTTTGGCCTGAGCCAACTGCATCAGCTCAGAGGCCGTGTTGGACGGGGGCTGCATGGGGGACATTTTGTAATGATTTCAAAAAGCGAGACTGAACGGCTGCAAATTCTAACGGAAACTTCAGATGGTTTCCGCATAGCGCAAAAGGATTTGGAAATACGCGGCCCGGGTGAGTTCTTTGGAACCAGACAATCCGGTCTGCCCCGCTTTCAGGCAGCCGACTTTATCCGTGATCGCCAGTTACTTCTCCAATGCAGAGAAGCGGCTGTCAACACAATAAGACGGGGCCTGACCGATAATCAACTGGCCTGGCTGCGTCAGGAACAGTCGCGCCTTAAATTGGCGGAGATTGGCTAAAGGTGTGATGTTATAGCAATTCCGTGTGAAATGTGCCATTTCACACGGAATGAAGTTTGGCGACATTACGAGGTTCATTTCGAGAATTTGGCTGAAATTTAAAGGGTTTACAATATAGCGGTTTAACTTACTGTAGTCAAACCGCTATGCCGGGATTCGCTTGAGAATCACGGCCGCTCATAGTCCATAGGCGAGCTTGGCTCGCCGTAAATGGACTATGAAAGCGAAAATTGCTATATAGCGGTTTAACTACGAAAAGTTAAACCGCTATAGATGCCACACATTTCACATGTAATCGCTTATACTCAATAAGAATGTTTACCGGTCTGATACGACACGTTGGAACGCTGGCATCGCGCCATTCGCAGGGAGGCGGGGCAAGGTTATGTGTTGAAGCTGGGCCGGAACTGCTGGTCAGGGCTGAACATGGGGCCTCAATAGCGGTAATGGGGGTTTGCCTCACTGCTGTGGCCGGAGATTCCAGGAGTTTTGAGGCGGATTTGTCAGAGGAAACTCTTTTAAAGACCACTCTTGGCAAGTTGCCTATTGGGGCAAGGCTTAATCTTGAACCGGCTCTGCGTGTGGGTGATCCTTTAGACGGCCACTTGGTTTTGGGCCATGTTGACGCTGTTGGCAGCTTGCTTGAACGCGCAAAGGAGAATGGTCTCTGGCATTTTACAATGCCTGCGGGCCTTGCGGAGATGCTTGCCCCTAAGGGCAGCGTGGCCATTGATGGCATAAGCCTGACCGTGGTTGAGACGACAAGTCAGTTTTTTTCCGTAGCCCTGATTCCTGAGACGATTGCCGCGACTACACTCAAAAACCTTCGCCCTAGTTCCAAAGTCAATATAGAAGTTGACCCCATTGGCAGATATGTTGCGCGTGTTATGGCT
>JAIRRD010000058.1 GCA_031256155.1 Holophagales bacterium | reverse complement strand
GTAAAACCAACAAGCGTATTCGTCAGACCTTTGATTTGCTGTGCTTCTTCCTGTCGCCGTTCAAGTCTTGCCAAACTTTCCTGAACATTCCTACGGATCAGTCGTCCCGCGACCCACTTGCCATGACGTCCCAGATACCAGATTCCATCAGCACCAGCATCATTCGTCCACACGTCATAGCCACTCGACAAAACCGGTACCGACATGCCGCTTTTAACAGCGGTCTGCCTTGAATCAGAGCATAAGTCCAAATCAAATGCTAACAGAACATTCTGTGGGGATTGATTGAGTCTGGCTGCGGTCTCAGCCTCGCGCCGGAGCATTGCCATTTGCTCGATTTTGTACATACGTGAAACCTCGCCACCGTCTCTTATAAGGCAATCCGTTTCGGGGGCAAACCACCGCTCAACATTTTTCAAAATGAATGGACGCCCCATGATAAAAAGCATCGCGCTTGGCACTATACCAACTGCCAGAAAAGCCACCACAAGCTTCGTGCGGATTTTAGAACCCAAAATCCCATTGCGCCGCTCAAAATATACCTTGGCAAGCGCCCTCGCCACTATGAAAACTATTAGCCCAATAGCCAATGTATTAGCCAAACCCAGCGCCAACAGTCCGCTCCAGCGGCTGATACCAAGAACGCTTTCTTCGGAATAACTGAGCAATTTGTACAGCTTGAAAAATGTGTAGCTGACAGCCGCTAAGCCAGCTGCGAAGTACAAACGCATTAGTTCGTTGTGTTTAGGCTTCATTGCAACAATTATAACCGTTCTATCGTGAAGATTTTACTTAACTATGCTTTAAAAAAGCGATGGTTGTAATTCCACAATACTTGGGCGCAATTTATCAGGGGGCTTTTTGTTTTTGATTCCGCAAGTATTGCGACGGTGTTTGGGGAAAGTCTGTTCTAATCTTGCTTGCAGTTCTGCACCAAAATCGTCTTCCAAAATATGCGTCCAGCCATATTTTTCCAATACGGCACGGAATGGGTCGCTTTTTATGAGTCTGATATGCCCTGCCCAAGAGCCTTTTGCACCGCAATTAGCGCATCTTCGCACAAAGGCAGCCGTATTCTGCATTGGAAACATGGGCGTGACAGAAATATTTACATGTATTCCGGCTGCTGACAGTCGCTCCGCCATTGTCCAGCGGATGGGGATTGCGGAAGCATGCGGTTCTATTATTTGACGAACCATGTCGTCATCCGTTGGTATGGAAATTCCAACTCTAAGGCGCGAACCAAATTCTTTCAGTAAATCAATATCCTGCAGTATCAACGAACTGCGTGTATGAATGACCAATTTTGCGCTAGAACACTCCAACATCACCTTTAAGCAGCGTCTACTTAGGCGAAATTCTTTTTCCAGCGGCTGATACGGGTCTGTGGCGGTGGACATAAAAACAGATTGGCCGTACAGGCGATGTCGTTGCGCCCAAAGCAACTCCGGCGCATTTAACTTGGGAGCGCACCAAGTCCCCCAATCATTGACGTTGTGCATTAAACTTGGGTACTCACGAGCAAAACAGTATTTGCATGAGTGACCACAACCTCTGTAAGGATTCAGCGAAAAGCCGAAACCATAGCGTTCGTCTTTTTGGGGGCGCAGGATACTTCTGGCCTCCTCTGGTAGGACTTCAACCCCATGAAAGTTCTTGGAGTCCAGTTCTGTTGGGAATAGAGAAAGCGCCATTTTTTTATTATTCGTTTTTATTTCGTTTTTTGCAAGAAAAAAAATGTGTGTGTTTGATACAATCCTGAAAGAATGGTGAAGTTATGCATTTACTTACAAACTGGGCAGCAATTATTGAATGGCTGCGGGAATTTGGAAAGAACAGACTGTTCAATGTCATCGTTATTCTGCTGATTTGTATTGCAATTCTGCTTGCGGTCAAGCTAATTACAAAGGCACTTTACCGCGTTGTAAAAGGCAGCGAAGAGAGCGTTTCCGGCGCTGAACGCAGGGCAAAAACACTCGGCTCTGTTATGAAAAACTCAGCCAAATTACTCGTAGGGGTGTTTTTCTTGTTGGCTATGTTGAATGAATTTGGCATGAACATAACCCCGTTGCTGGCAGGGGCTTCGATGGTGGGTGTTGCCCTTAGCTTTGGCGCACAGACACTGGTTAAGGACACACTGAGCGGTTTTTTTTTGTTGCTGGAAAACCAGTTTAGCGTTGGGGACATCATCAACATTGACAATGTAAATATTGGGACAGTCGAGCGAATGACACTCAGAATTACGGTGCTGAGAGACATGGAAGGTCGGGCACATTATATTCCAAACGGGTCTGTCACGCGTGTCATAGTGCTTTCAAAAGAATTTGCCAGAGCCTTGCTTGATGTTGAGTTTGGGTTCGAACAGAACGTGGATCAAATGATGTCAATACTCCAAGAGATTGGCAGGGAACTGCACAGAGAGATGCCGGACATAGTGCTGGAGCCTCTTGAAACCAAAGGCGTTGATGCCATAAACCATTCCGGGTACGTCATACGCACTTTTACAAAGACAGCCAGAGCGTGCCAATGGGATGTGGCGCGCGAATTGCGCCGTAGAATCCTGCTCAGGTTTCAGGCAGAAAACATCAAAGTCCCCGTGCCACAGAGAATGGTCTGGAATATACCAACTCCCAGAGGTATGGAACACAAGGAAGAAATTTAGTACTGCTTGACTCATCACAACAATAATTTGTTTGTGTCATTCACTTAAATTCTTTGTTTCATGCTGTCAGACTTCACTCCATGTGAAATGCCACATTTCATGTGGAAGTGTTATATATGTGTTTTTATACCAAGTTGCGATCAAAAGATTCCAACTTGGTATAAACTCTTGGCCTTTAGTTGCAAATGCGCTAAACTGCTCTAGGGCAATTTAACTTTTGAGAAGTTCAATTGCTCTAAGTCAGAATTTGGCAACATATTCTGGCCGTTAAATGTTTGCAGGCAGGTTTTGTGAGCCATTAAGCAGGCATTTCACGCAAAAAAGCTATGACTGTGCCGGTGTGGCGGAATGGCAGACGCAGTCGACTCAAAATCGACCGCCCAAAAGGCGTGGGGGTTCAAGTCCCTCCACCGGCACCAACTGTAATCAGGAGCGCTCGTTATGGCCGATCTTTCAATTCAGGTACGAGAACTGGATGGAGTTTCGGTAATTGAGCCCAGTGGGTTCATAAACGCTCACACTGTTAAGCATTTTGAATCCGCTTTAGAAGATCTGGTTAAAATAGGCCATTACAACATTTTGCTCAACTGCGTCAAGCTCAACTACATAAGCAGCGCTGGTTTGGGTGCTATCATGGGCCAGATAGAAACCATCAGAAAAAATGGGGGCGACATAATGCTCTCCAACCTTCGGGAGAGCGTTTTTACCATCTTTGATACGTTGGGTTTTACACAGCTGTATCAAGTTTTTGAGCAGGAAGAAAGTGCTCTCAGCGCCTTTGCAAGCATAAGAAGGTCGTAAGTGGCCGCCAATCTTGATGGTATGAGTTTCCGGCTTGTTATACCAAGCCAGACGCGCTATTTAAACTTGGTTACAAATTTGGCTAAACGGGCATCAGCGACTGTTGGACTTGATGACGCCACAGCCGCTAAAGTATCAATAGCTGTGGACGAAGCCGTCACAAACATCATTCTTCATGCCTATCAGAACGATCCCAATCAAAGCGTGGAAGTAGAGCTGAGATTTGCTTCCAACTCACTGGAAGTTCATCTTTGGCATACAGGCCAAGGGCTTCGTGAAGATCAAATAACGCTACCGGACCCAAGTGAATACATCCGCCGTCCCCGTAAGGGCGGACTCGGACTACTGCTGATGAGCCGATTCATGGATGAAGTACATTACTTAAAAAATGGCGACCGCAACGAGTGCTGCATGATCAAGCGTTTGGGGTAGGCGGTCAGATGCAGCCGTTATTAAATCCTTTTGATAGGTTCCGCGAAATATGTATTTCCGCTCCGAGTACCATAAAAGACCTGCTCCCTCTGATAGATTTTTTAGAAGCCTTCCCAGAACAAATAACCGAAGAGTCCCTTATCCACTTAGTAGGCATAACAGCACTCGGGATAGCAAAATCTCCTCAGGGTGGCTTGTGGGATGGCCGAAACTGGTTATTTATTCGGGGAACACCTCCTAAAAACCCAACAACTCCGGGCTCCGAATGGCTGTGCTTACCGTGGGCGCATGTAGATAAAGGCTTTGGCCATTTGGTTGTAAAAGTGCCCGAATCTATTCCGGCCTTAGAGCTACTCCTATCCATATCCGCGCCCCTATTGGCCTGGCATCGGCTGGAAAAAATGCGGACAGACCAAAATCGTGCATTGGCGCTTCATGTAAGTCGCTTAAACACACTGTTTGAATTGACCAAACACTTTGGAATGGAGGAAATTGAGAACAGGAAAGACATAGTACATCACTTTGCGAACACACTTGCCGGCGAGTTCATGATACAGCGCATACTAGCGTTGGATGTCAACGGAACAGTGATTTTAGGCAAAGGGTTGGGCGTCATTCCCGATTCACTTGACGATGATGCGTTGGAGGATTTGATAAAAGCAAAAGAACTTTCATTTTCCGCCGAATTGAAAGACCAAGACCACAGTCACGGCTTTATTTACCTTGCCAATTCCGCAAAAGGCCCCTTAAGTGATGAGGACAAGTTATTTCTCCAAACACTGTTTCACATTACCTCCAGTCATTTATCCGCATTAAAGTTGCGCGAATCCCGTATTCAAGCCATTAAGCTGGAAAAAGATATGGAACTTGCCCGCAACATTCAGCGCAGAATTTTGCCTCAGAAGCTTCCAGAGCCTGATTCCTGGCAATGCGTCGCAGCCAACTTGCCCTACGATGCAGTTGGAGGTGACCTGTACGACTTATGGATTGCCCAGGATGCGGAGCAAGGCGACAGATTGCACGTAATAATTGGTGATATAAGCGGCAAGGGGCTACCAGCCTCATTAATGATGACTCAGCTATCAGCCTTTCTGAGAGTCATGGCGGACAGACGCGTAAACAATTGGGGACGTCTGGCCCAGCGGTTGAACGCACTCATGAATGAAGTCAGAGACAGAAACCGCTATTCAACGCTGTTTGCCGCAAGCATAAACCCAGTAACAGGCGATTTGCGCTATTTGAATGGAGGTCACAATCCACCGATTTTAGTACCAGGCAATGGAGGGCCAGCTCGTCGCTTATGCGCCACAGGTCCGGTAATCGGTCTGCTTCCAGATGCTGTTTATCGCGAAGGACACGAAGAGATGGCTCCAGGCGATGTGTTGGTACTGTTTACAGACGGATTAGTGGAAGCTCAGGACACGGACGGTTTGGAATTTGGGGATGACAAAATCATTTCGGTAGCGCAGACTTTATTGAAAGCCTCAGCGGATGAAATTTTCGAGCAAGTATTTGTCGAAACTTTCAGCCACGCACAAGAAAGTGGATTTCGTGATGACCTGACATTGCTCATAATTAAGCGTTGTGAAGACAATATACATTTATAGTGCTGGAGGAGGAAACATTGAACAGCTTCAAAACCTTTATACTAATTGCTTTAATGACCGGACTACTGGTTGTATTGGGCGATCTTTTTTACGGGCGGGATGGAGCAGTCATGGCTCTTGTAATAGGTCTTGCCCTCAATGGCTTTAGTTATTTCTTTTCAGACCGCATAGTTTTGATGAGCTATCGGGCAAAAGTGGTGACACAGCAGGACGCCCCCCAATTATATGCGGCTGTTGAGAATCTGTCAATGCGTTCAGGGCTACCCATGCCGAAGGTTGCCATAGTGCCAGATCAGACCCCAAACGCTTTCGCCACAGGCAGAAACCCGAATCACGCCGTCGTTGCGGTAACCGAAGGCATAATGCAATCACTGTCCCAAAACGAGCTAGAGGGTGTTTTAGCTCACGAGCTGGGCCACATCAAGCACAGAGATATTTTGATAGGGAGTTTTTCCGCTGTTCTTTCTCAAGCGATCATGTTTTTATCGCGCATGGCATATTGGGTGACACCCCACGACAGAGACCGTTCATCCAATCAAATAGCGGCTATGGCAGTAATGATTTTGGCCCCATTAGCTGCCCTCATACTTCAAATGGCCATAAGTCGCAGCAGAGAGTATATGGCGGACGATTTTTCCGCAAAAATCACTGGACGTCCAGATCAATTAGCCTCCGCACTCGAAAAAATTTCCGGTTACAACAAACGAACGCCAATGCAACACGCCGAGCCGACATCCGCCCACATGATGATAGTCAATCCCCTGTCCGGGTCGTCATTGGCCTCACTTTTCAGCACACACCCCCCAATCAAAAAGAGAATTGAGCGATTAAACGCCATAAAAATATAGCAATTCCATGTAAAATCTGTCGAGCCACTTGTAAAACCGTCAGGTTTTGCAAGTCCACTCCCAGTTGTTACGGTTGTAAAGTGCATTCATTATATCTCACCTGGAGCGCTCATGGACATTCAAACACTAGTGAAAACAGTCAATGATTGGGTATGGGGGCCTCCTCTTGTGATTCTTTGTCTGGGTACGGGCGTGTTTTTTTCAATTTGGACGCGCTTTTTGCAACTGCGGCACATAAAAAGTATGGTCAGACAGTTGTGGACGGGAAAAGCGTCCTCAAAAGGCATCAGCAGTTTTCAGGGTTTTGCTATGGCGCTCGGTGGGCGTGTCGGCACGGGGAACATAGCCGGTGTCGCAACTGCGATTGCTATGGGCGGACCCGGTGCGCTGTTCTGGATGTGGGCAATAGCGTTTTTGGGAGCCGGTTCAGCATTTATTGAGTCAACTCTGGCCCAGGTATGGAAAGAAAAACGGACAGGCGAATATCGTGGCGGCCCTTCTTACTACATAGAACATGGCCTGGGTATAAAGTGGTTCGCCATCATATTTGCCCTAGCCGCAGTTTTTTCCTGCGGACTTCTGTTGCCGGGTATCCAGTCCAACAGCATCGCAAATGCGTGCGCCAAGGGTTTCAATATGCCTACGCTGGTTTCGGGCATAATAGTCACGGCACTACTGGCGCTTGTCATTTTCGGCGGCGCAAAGCGGATTGGCAGAGTAGCCGAATTGGTAGTCCCATTTATGGCTCTGGCCTACATCATCATGGCCATATTAATCATAATTGTTGATATCCACCGTGTACCGGAAATGCTTCGCCTCATTTTTGCTTCGGCCTTTGGCGCAGACAAACTTTTTGGAGGTATAGTCGGCTCCGCCATAGCGTGGGGCGTAAAAAGGGGCATCTACAGCAATGAGGCCGGACAGGGAACCGGTCCGCAGGCGGCGGCGGCGGCGGAAGTCGCTCACCCTGCCCAGCAGGGTCTGGTTCAGGCATTTTCTGTCTATGTTGACACATTGGGCGTTTGTACGGCCACAGGTCTGATGCTGCTGCTCACCAACCAGTACAATGTAACAGGCATAGGCGGCGGCTTTTTGGTAAACAACCTTCCTAGCGTTGAACACGGCCCTCAATATACCCAGGCTGCTGTTGACACAATATTCCCTGGATTTGGCAGCGCTTTTGTAGCCACTGCCCTATTCTTCTTTGCCTTTACCACAATCATGGCTTACGCCTATTATGCGGAATCCAATATGGCCTATCTAGTGAGGGGCCGTGCCTCCAGGTTGTGTATTACTGCTATACGCCTTGGTCTGCTTGGAATGGCGTTCTTTGGTGCCATGCGAGAGGCAGATTTCATGTGGGCTATGGGTGATATAGGTGTTGGTCTCATGGCATGGCTGAACCTGATAGCAATACTTGCCCTCGGCGGCATTGGTGTCAAAGTTCTGAGAGATTACGAGAGACAATTAAAAAATGGCGGCGACATTAGTTTTGAGCCTGAAAAGCTGGGCATCAAAAATACTGAATGTTGGGGAAAAAATCATGGCAATTTCATGTGAGATGGCACGGGCTAGAACATTTTGCTTAAAGCAGTTTACCTTCTCAAAGTTAAACTGCTCTAAGATCATTGTTTCCGTGCTTGGGATTGCATTAACAGCCGCAACCATGTTAAAAGCTGAAGATGACAAATCCAGGTTCACTGTTGGAATTTCTTTTGTAAATCCAATAGGGGATAAGACGAAAATCGGATTAGGGTTTGGTTCCTTTTTTACTGCTGAAACGAACTTGACTGATAAACAAATACTCCAAGGAATACTATCAGAGTACGTCCCTTTCAGTGAAGGGAAATACGGTTTTGAAACACATAAAAACAAACGAATGGCAAGCACTCTGAGCGCAAAAGAGGATTGGATTTACAGCTTTAACTCTGAGAACCATGGGCAATATGTTCCTTATGGTACTGGTGTTATGGAGAATAAACAGAAATTAATTGAACCTTTTAGTTGCAGACTGCTTGCACCCATTTACTATCAAATGATTGAATACAACCGTATTAACTATAAATGGGTATATATTGTTCCTGGGATAAATTGGGAGCAACCCTTTCCACGATAGGTGTATTAGAGATGGTATTGATTCAACTACAATAAGTTGAACCGATATATGGTTATAGTCAACGGACTTCAAAACTGGAACAAGCTGAATCTATGGACAGGCAGCGGTGCTTGCCTATTTTTACTGTTTGTCAAGGGCGTTGGTTATAATCCGCAGGTAATTGCCATTGGGTACGGTTTGTTTGGCATCGTCTTTCGCCTTTTTCGTTTTGTTCTGTGGTACGCCGTATGTATTGAAATGCGGCTGCGGCTTCACTTGGTCAAGCTCAACATCATACACGTTAAACGGCGGATTCGCCAACATAGCTAAATCTGCTGTAACAGTTGTGTGGGTCGCGGTAATATGAATTTGCGCAGGTAATACTTCCGCGTATTTATTAAATACTGACCGACTGGGTGCTAAAACTAGAGTATACATTTTTTCGAGGGGTGTGCCATGCCTAGTAGCCATCCAGAGAAGGAGAAAGGCAAAATCAAGCTGTTTGAGGAAAAGCAAGTCCGCGCGGTATGGGATGAAGCGGCTGAAAAATGGTGGTTCTCGGTGGTGGATGTCGTGGCTGTCCTTACCGAAAGCGAAAACCCGCAAGCGTATTGGCGCAAATTAAAAGAACGCCTCAAAATGGAGGGAAATGAAACCGTGACAAATTGTCACGGTTTGAAAATGCTTGCGCCCGATGGCAAGATGCGCTTAACAGACGTTGCCGACACGGAACAGGTATTGCGCCTTGTCCAGTCCATACCAAGCAAGAAGGCCGAGCCGTTCAAAATGTGGCTAGCCAAGGTAGGGAGCGAGCGCATTGATGAAGCCATTGACCCTGAGATGTCCATCGACAGGGCTGTCCAAAGCTACCGCCGGCTTGGGTACAGCGAGAGCTGGATTAACCAGCGAATAAAGTCCATCGAGGTGAGGAAGGCCCTTACGGACGAGTGGGACAAGAGCGGGGTCAAGCGCGATGGGGAATACGCAACCCTGACTGACTTAATGAGCCAAACTTGGAGCGGCATGACGACAAGGGCATACAAGCAGTTCAAGGGCCTAAAGAAGGAAAACCTGCGCGACAACATGACTAACATTGAACTAATCCTCAACATGCTTGCCGAAGCGTCTGCGACTGAGATTTCAATCCAAGAGCAACCAGTTGGTTTTTTGGAAAGCGCCAAGGTCGCCAAAGAAGGGGCGGAGGTCGCAAGGTTTGCCAAAATGCAACTTGAAAAGCGCACTAGAAAATCTACCGTCAGCCCACTAAACGCAAAGAGTTTGGGGCAGAGAAAACATCTCGGACACAAAAGCGACGATGATATTTGTTGAACAAAAGCCGTGCTGGTTCTGGAGGTATTGGACTGTGTTGGTTTTCTTTGGACTTCCGACTGGCGGAGAGAGAGGGATTCGAACCCTCGGTACCTGTTGCCAAGTACACTCGCTTAGCAGGCGAGCCCGTTCGGCCACTCCGGCATCTCTCCGAACACTTTACAGGATACACAGATTTTGTGTTGCAGTGCAAGCGGTGATCTAAAACTTCTGATTTCCATGGTTTTGCATCTGAAATTCTGAGAAACTATATGACATGGTCGCTCCAATACATCCGCAAAACGTGATAGCAGTAGTTTGGGACTTTGACAAGACACTCATCCCAGGTGTCATGCAGGACCCTATTTTTAGCGAATTTGGCATAGACAGCGCGCAGTTCTGGCGGGAGGTGAACGCTCTGCCCGCTTACTACAAGCGGCTTGGAATCTGCATAACGCCGGATAATGCCTATTTGAATCACTTGATTACTTATGTTGTCCACGGTCGTATACCCCAGCTAACTAACGCCAGACTGCGGGAGCTTGGTGCTAAAATCAAGTTCTATCCAGGGCTTCCTGATTTTTTCCCTCACTTGCAAAAGGTATTGAGCCAGGTTCCTGATGCGGACAGGTTTGAGCTGCGTTTGGAACACTACATTGTTTCCGCAGGACTGAGGGAGATGATAAAAGGCAGTGCTATCAGACCCTATGTGGAGGATATCTGGGCCAGCGGGTTTATTGAGACTCCAGCGAATCCAGGCTTTGACCCTGATGTCACTTTAGACCTTGATGGTAAATCTACGGCTGCATCACTTTTTCCTGTTGATGGAATTACGCAGATAGCTATGGCGTATGACAACACCAGCAAGACCCGTGCGCTTTTTGAGATAAACAAGGGTTCCAACAAGAACCCCGCGATAGACGTGAACGCCACCATGCGGCATGAAGACAGGCGCGTACCCTTTGAAAATATGATTTATATTGCTGATGGTCCCAGCGATGTTCCGGCATTTTCTGTGGTAAGGCATAATGATGGGACAGCCTTTGCCGTATATGATGATAACGAGCCGCTGAGTCTTGAGCAGGCGGATGGTTTACGCAAAGATGGTCGCGTGGATCACTTTGGCCCCACTGATTACAGACCAGAGAGCGCAACGGCGAGGTGGCTGAGTTTGCGTGTGCGCCAGATTGCTATGGCGATAATCGAACAGCGCCGTGAGGCGTTAAAGAAGAACGTGGGTACCGTACCCAGGCATTTGCCGCATTGATATGAAAAGACTAAGAGAATCGGTCACTTTCAAATTTCGTGAAAAGGCATCTCTGTTCCTGACGGAATTGCATCCTGCATCTGACGCAGTTGCTAGGGCTGCGGCGCTCTCATCTGTTCGTAAACGGGACTATGACGCAACGCATCACTGTTCTGCCTGGCGTGAAGGGCTTCCGGTTACAGCTTTTGGCTCTGACGATGACGGAGAACCCTCAGGAACTGCCGGTTCACCAATGTTGAAGGTTTTGGAAGGAGAAGAAATAACCGATATTCTGGTCCTCTGCGTCCGCTGGTACGGAGGCACAAAGCTGGGGACAGGCGGTTTGGTCAGGGCCTACACAGATGGTGTTCAGGGAGCCGTTGCCGAGGGCGAACGCCTCGGGTTCTTTGAAGAAGCGCGGATACTAATAGAAGGTTCAATTGAGGCACCGCAGGAAATGGCCCATCTGCCCTTTACTGTTCTCAGGTGTTTCAAAAATGTGGAAATTTTGGGACAGGATTATGATGCCGCAATTTCAAAACTCGCTTTTCGTCTGCCGCCAGAAGACTGTCCGAACCTGGAAAAAGCTTGGCGTGAACGCAGCCGGGGTGGAATTATCAAATGGAATACAAACGAATAGTTATAAATTATTTAATCACAAATTTTTATTGCTATTATTTTCAAAAAGCGTAAATTTAAACTCAGGGTATAGGAGGTAAGTTATGGACACTCAATCGGTCGGCTCGTCAGGAATGAACGCCGTTGCAAAGGGCGTGCAAGTGACTGCCAACAATATCGCCAACCTTAGGTCAGAGGAACCTCAAGCCAGACGGCCTGACCAGTCTGAACTCCCCGGCGGGGCACGCCCGACTCAGGTGCAAACGCCCCAGGAACAAACACCGCCACGCGACTCAAATGTGCGGATGACCAGGGAAGCTGACAGAGAAGCGGCCCGAGAAACAACCAGCCGGGAAGCTGACAGAGAAGCGGCCAACAGAGAAGCTGTCAGAGCACGGGATGAATCAGCTTATACCGCAAATGCAGCTATTCGTAATGCCGGTAGCCAGGTAATGGGTACTGTTGTGGACTTAAAGGCATAGGAAACAGAGGGCAAAAGACGGCGGGATAACACGGAGCGGTGTAAAACACTCGTTCACCGAAAGTCTGTGGGCTTTCGCCGATTTGTCTATTCCATTGGATATAATCTTTCCCTAGATTGGAACCAGAGGCGGATATTTGTCCGCCGCAGTCTGGGGAGTTTTTATGTCTTACAATCAAGAACATGAACACAGTCATTTCAAACGTCCGCATTTGTTGAAAATATTGAGCGGGACAGTTTTCGGCCTGTTTCTTATATACCTTGGGTCAGCTTTTGTACTGGAGAATTTGAACCTCGTTTATATTGAGGATATACTTGCGTACTGTCCATCCTTTCTCATAGCGTCTGGAATTATAAAACTTTGGGACAAAGGTATATTCAATATTTGGGGTCAGATTCTCCTAAGCGGCGGTTCGCTATTGCAGACAGCGTGTCTGTGGAACACAGAGGCCATTGAAGTATGGTGGCCTGTAATGATTGTCTGGATTGGAATTATAGTAGCTTTAAGGGCATTTTTGCCCAACAAATATCATCCGAATGTCCGGGTGATTTCATGCCATGAGCATCATTGTCAGCGGCATAATGACATAGACGCGATTTCTGTAACCGTTGAGCATGAAGATTAGGAGTGGAATCAATGAGCGACAACGAGACAAATTTGGAAGCAACTGGCAAAGCAAATGCCGAATCAGACGATAAATTAAACAGTGAATTAGGCGATGGATTAAATAGTGAGTCGGGTGACGAATTACAAGATGAAGGTTTCAAGTGGTTGCCGCGTAAAATAATTTTTGGTTCTCTCATTGTATGTTTTGGCATAGCTATTATGCTGTACGATTTTGACTTTTTTCATTTTAAAGACGTACTTTGGTTTTTGCCATTCGCATTAGTTGTAACAGGGCTGTTGAGGATTTGGAAAAAAGGGTTTTTTAATATCATGGCACAGATTTTGGTAATAGGGGGCCTCCAGATACACTTGGCGCTTTTGGGGTACAAAAATGTCATTGAACTGGGGTTGCCTATATTAATTATTTGGATAGGAATTCTTGTTATTGTAAAAGGATTTTTACCCGGAGAAGGCCCCCCTAAATATCGCGGTTTATCGGCCTTTAAAACCAAATTGCAACAAGGACAACAGATTGATGGGAATACGTCATCAGTTACTGCCGAACCAGAAAATAAGGAGCAAATTCAATGAACGATTTCAAATCAAACAACGACTTCAACACCAATGGCGAAGTCCCCAAAACCAAATTTAATTCCACTATTTTTG
>JAIRRD010000134.1 GCA_031256155.1 Holophagales bacterium | reverse complement strand
TCTTTTGCGCTTCCTAACGGCGAGTTCGGGAATTACGCTGGCAGCGGCTTTGGTGTGGGCGGCTTTTGGGAGAAGTCCTTTACCGGCAACTTCTCTGGAAATGCTTCTGTACAGTACCTCACCTTTGGCGAGAAAGATGAGGGTGACGGGACCCATAAAATACTCGGTCTGAATTATGACCTGCACTACTACCCCGGTGATGGCTTCTCCGGGTTCTATGGTCTGGCTGGTCTTGGCTACCATTCCTACGCCAACACGTGGAGCAGCGCCGATGGCGATGTATCCGAATCATTAACAGGGTTGGCCATCAATGTCGGCGCTGGATACTACTTCACAGAAAACCTTGGGGCCGAGGTCAGGTTATCCACTGCTAAGTTCGGTAACAGTGACTATGACCTTGAAGAACGCACCAACTGGATACAAGTATCGTTTAGGTATCGGTTTTAACTTTACTGTTAGTCCCTAGGCTCTATCTGGGGACTAAAATAACGGTAGCGGATGGTGCAATAAATACCATAACCTACCATAACCCACAAATTAAGGAGTAATACCATGAAAAAGACATTTTTTGCTTTGGCCGCAGCGGTAATATTGACCACCGGTGTGTCCGCGCAGGAAGCAGAGACACCCAAAACTGTTTCTTCAGCTTCAAAACAGAAATGGGAATACATGTTTGTTGACGGTCAGTTCACCAAGAAAGTCAAACTTCTTTCTTCACGCATAGAAGATGACATGAAAGCCGCCAACGATTTAGGCGCGGAAGGCTGGGAAATGATAGCCACACTTCCCAAAACGGAACCCAGCGGAAAACCCACCGTTTACTTCTACTACATTTACAAGCGCCCTGTTGAGTAAACGTTAGTAAATAGACGAGTCCCCCTTGCAAAACCTAGGTGTTGCAAGGGACTTGTATCAATCCCCTTTTGAATACCCTTTCGAAAAGAGAGCGGTCGCTATCGCTGTGGATCGCTTCAACACAATATATTGGGAGCCGGAAATGATTGTCTTCGCCGATGGTACCAAACTCATTACGCCAAAAGTAAAATAGAGCATCTTGCAACACCTCTGCCAACAATCAGGATTGCCAGTAGATCAACCAAAGAACATTTACACCCATCCCACAAAGGAGTCACACATGGCCTTAACCAACCTCCCAACAATCTCCCTGACATTGGCACTTATCTCCGGTTCAATGTACGCATTTGCCCCAAATCAGGTACAAAAGAAAACCGCGACAAACCAACCACAGAAAAAGACCACAACAAACCAACCACAAAAGAAAGCCACAGCACAACCGGCAAAAGAATCTTACGAAGCGCGAGAAGCAAGAGAGAAACAAGAAAAGTTAGCACTTAGAAAAAAATACATATCTTTTGAAGTTAAAGATTTAGAAATTACTGAAATACACTCTCCAGAACCACAATTTGATACCATATCATTTGCGTTTACTGCAAAAGTTGAAAACATTTCTGACATAAGAATTGATGAATTTAATGCTTGTGTATATTTAATACTTCCATCAGGGAAAGAATGTATGATTAACATACTTAATAGTTTCGAACTACTGTACTCTCGATCACAAAGATTAGAACCACAAGATACTTTTGAAAAACGCGTTCTCCCACCCATGGGCGGCCTCTTGAAAATTCAAAAAGATTACAAATACTACAAAGCAGATCCCACTAAACCAACCTTAGAGGAAGTACAAACGGCCATTAAAGATAATACTTATAAATTACGAGTAGATTGCACAGAACTTACTACGTTTAATGGAGAAAAAAGAGAATATTTATAGCTTTTTAAGTTCAAAGACCCCTTTATGCCCAGCACACAATACGTGACATTGATTTAAATATTGATACCATTAGAATTATCAGCGCAAGAGACGCAAACTCGCATGAAAGGAAATGTTATAGCGGTTTAACTTATTGTAGTTAAACCGCTATGCCGGGATTCGCTTGCGAATCACGGCCGCTCATAGTCCATAGGCGAGCTTGGCTCGCCGTAAATGGACTATGAAGGCGAAAATTGCTATATGGCAATCGTAAGTTCTGACTTGAAATTAGATTTGGATAACTTGGAAAACGTCCCGTGGAAAGTGCGAGAGGCACAACTTCGGGCGTTGCCTGAAATACCGGATATGGAAGGCGTAGGCGGTGCTTGCCTATCTGTACTGTTTGTTAAGGGCGTTGACTATAACTGTTCTCCGGTGTTACCACATCAGGCACAAGTGCGATTATGACATTTAAGATTGCTCCCTGATCCGTGCTTTTAAGTTCAATGCTCCCTCCATAGGTAGTCAGTATCTGGCGGCATGGCGGCAGGCTGGGATGGATGGCGCGGATATTTTTTGATATTGATTCCTGCTGTGCTTGAAATGGTTCAAATGCCTGTTCAATTACTTGTTTGTGAACAGGGCCGGCATAATCCTGAATTTCCAGATGAACATTACTTTTTTCGCGCCACCCGCGCAATTGTTTGGGCAGCGATGATGTTTCCGGTGTTGGAATGGTGTTTAGAATCATGGCGCGCAGCAGGTGGGTAAAATCTGAACGAATGCCGTAAACACGTGCGCCAAGCATGTCTATATCCACGTGCATATTATTTGGCTGTAAAAGCCCTTCTACTTCCATAAAGGCAATTTCATCTTTAAAAAGAGTTTCTAAATCAATCCAATTTGTAAGACTGGTGATTTCAGGCTGTGCGCTGCGCATGAGAATGCGAAAGATAGATTTAGCTTTATTTACAGTTTTATTTATATTCAGCAGGGCCTCTCGCGTTGAGTCGTCATTAGTTTGAAGCGAGTTGAGGATGAACTGGCTGTTCTTAGTCAATAAATCTATAGGTTCTTCCAGATGGTTTGCGATTTTAATCAATAGTTCCTTGTTTACAGTCTGGCGATCCTTTTCCTGCAATTCTGTTTTAGCTCGCTGCAGGTCCTGATAGGCGCGCTCCAGATTTTCATAACTGGCTCCGAGCGCTTTAGTTTTTTCATCCATCTCCAGAATCATTTCTGCGTTTTCCAGACATACTTGCGCCAGCCGTCCATAGAGTTTCACCATTTCAATTTCCTGCG
>JAIRRD010000222.1 GCA_031256155.1 Holophagales bacterium | reverse complement strand
GCTTCCCAGGAACGTCGGGATTTGCCAGCAAAGATGAAATTCTGTACTTAGCCTATTTACAATCGCCGGTTCTGTGGGCAATGGGTGTACTTGGGGCCTGCTTCACAGCCTTTTACATGTTCCGTCTCTTGACCTTGACTTTTTTTGGTAAATCCAGAAATCAACATGCGTTTGAACACGCCCATGAAAGCCCCTCTACAATGACCCTACCCTTGATCTTGCTGGCAGGCGGCTCGCTGTTGGCTGTTTTCTTAGGCTGGCCTGAAGCCTTTGGCGGAACTTTTGCCATTGAAAGTTTTCTGAAACCCAGTATTGCATATGGACAAAAACACATTCATGCAGTTCACCACGGAAGTCACGGACTTGCCTTGAAGTTAGCTGTTGCTTCAACCACACTTGGTCTTGCGGCGGCATGGTTTGGGTGGAACACCTATAAAAATGGCCTGGCTGTTGGGGAAGCAAGAGCCAGGACTTTGCCTAAGTTATATGCTGTTCTGCTCAATAAATACTACGTGGACGAAGGCATAGAACACCTTTTACTAGCACCTTTCCGCTGGTTCGGAAACCTGCTGCATAAACTGTTTGATGTGATAATTGTTGACGGGTTAATCATAAATCTGCCTGCGGCCTTAACCAGAATGACCGGTGATTTTACATCCCTTGTACAAACTGGCCGTATTAGAAATTATGTTTTAACAATGGGGCTGGGAGCGCTTGCCCTGATTTGGATCTTTTTGAAGTGAGGGTGTGATGAATCATTGGATGAGTACACATATCCTCACTTTTCTAGTTTTTGCGCCGCTATTTTGGGGACTTTTGCTATTCGCGCTACCGAATAGACTGGCTAAGTTGACAAAATATCTGGCGCTCATCGGATCATTGGGTATATTTGCAATTGCCGCACTGCGCCTTATACCGATGCTTGATTCCAGCAATGTTCTGTTCAGTGAGCGTGCGCCATTATTCACACTGCTGAATATACCGATTGATTACCACCTTTCGCTTGACGGATTAAATATATGGCTTATCCTGCTGACCACTTTCCTTGTTCCAACTTCTATCGCCGGAACCTGGAACAGTATTAAGGAACACCCCGGTTCGTTCCTGGCACTATTCACCATTCTTGAAAGCTGCATTCTGGGAGCGTTCCTGGCTAAAGATTTGTTTCTCTTTTACATATTCTGGGAAGCCATGCTGATTCCTATGTATTTTATGATAGGAATTTGGGGCGGAACGGAGCGCAAGTACGCCGCGAATAAATTTATTATTTTCACACTTGCCGGAAGTCTGCTCTGGCTGGTGGCTCTGCTGTATTTAGCAACTCAAGCAGGGAGTTTTTCACCGGAGATTATGGCTCAAGTGGCAATGAATTTGCCATTTAGCAAACAGAGCTGGTTGTATTTAGCTTTCGCTTTGGCCTTTGCTATCAAAGTTCCACTCTTTCCTTTGCACACATGGCTGCCTGACGCTCATACCGAGGCTCCAACAGCCGGAAGCGCCATACTGGCTGGGGTATTGCTAAAGCTTGGCGGATACGGATTCTTGCGCTTTGCCATTCCTATCCTCCCCGCCGCAGCACTTTACTACGCAAAACCACTGGCTGTCCTGGCCGTTGTAGCAATCATTTACGGTGCGTTAGTAGCTATGGTTCAACAGGATATCAAAAAATTAGTTGCTTATAGCTCTGTAAGTCATATGGGTTTCGTAATGCTCGGTATAGCTAGTTTTACCCTGATTGGAACCCAAGGTGCCATATTACAGATGTTGAATCATGGCATCAGCACCGGCGCACTGTTCCTTCTGGTCGGAATGCTGTACGACCGCGCTCATACGCGAATGATCTCTGATTTTGGCGGAATTGCTTCCAAAATGCCCATTTTCACCTTCTTCTTCATAATGGTCACCCTCTCCAGTATTGGACTGCCATTGACTAATGGCTTCATTGGTGAATTTTTGATTTTGAACGGAACATTTATTTCCGGTTTCACCTGGGGGCGCATTGCCGCTGTAGTATCTGTCTCTGGAGTCCTTTTAGGGGCAATCTATATGCTTTGGATGGTAAAGAGAGTCTTTTGGGGACCTGAAAACCCAGATCCAAAAAGCGGAACTGCTCATTTGACCAGTGATTTGAATATACGCGAGATAGCCGTAATGACACCGCTTGTAATCCTTATTTTCTGGATGGGGTTACATCATGTAACATTTACCGACGCATCTGAAGCAAAGGTAGAGTATATGCTCAACGATGCAAAAGCGCCATCCACTAGGTCATTACTTCTAAACGCGCCAAACCAGGCCCAGCATGGAGCGCACTGATGAGTTTAAGTCCAACTGAAACTGCCGCAATCCTGCCATTAGCTATTCCGGCTGTAGCTGCGTGCTTGATACCAATAGCCTCACTTGACCGCGATCACAATTCCAAAAAGTGGATTCGCACGGTAATTTTTTGCATAGCACTATTAGCTCTGGGGTATTCCTTCTATCACACAGTCCGCCTGTGGGAAAGCGGTTTGCAGCCAAACTACAGTTATATTTCTATAGATCGTCTGGCGCAGTTTGCCGCTTTTTTTGTGCTGCTCTCAGCCATATATACAGTGCTGCAGCTCTGGGATCACCTGCACCAGGAAGGTTGGGTAAAAGGAGAGATTTTAGCCCTGCTGCTTTTTTCAGTGACAGGAATGTTACTCTTCACAGCCACTTCAAATTTGATATTGCTGTTTTTGGCTCTGGAACTCTTTTCAATTCCTCTGTATGTTCTTACAGCTATAGTACACGCCAGACCGAAAGCTCTTGAAGGCGGCATAAAGTATTTTCTAACCGGCGCAGTGGCTTCCAGTTGTTTCCTGATGGGCATAGTCCTGCTGTACGGAATGACAGGCAGTTTCGACAGCAAAGCAATTGGTTTTGCATTGGCAAAAAACAATTCAGACCCCTTGGTATTGCTTGGCGCCACTCTTTTGTTAATTGGCTTTGTATTCAAAGTCAGTGCGGTACCCTTTCACCAGTGGACACCTGACACATACGAAGCGGCTCCCCATCCAGTCGCTGGTTTCATGTCTGTAGCAACAAAGGGAGTTGCCCTGATTGCGCTTATCAGAGTGTTTGTTCTGTGTATTGCCCAAAATGCTAATATCGGGGGTCGAATGCAGACAGCTATGATACTGTTAGCAATACTGACATTGGTGATTGGTAATTTCACAGCCCTGGCGCAGACCAATTTTAAGAGAATGCTGGCCTATTCCAGTATCAGTCACGCTGGGTACCTGTTATTGGGATTTGTTGCGGGTACCAACGAAGCCTATCAAGCAATGCTGTTTTACTTGTGTTCTTACCTCCTTATGAACCTGGGCGCATTTGGCGTATTGAGCGCATTTGGTTTAATTGGTGACAACACCCACTTCCGCAACATGAGGGGCTTAGGCTGGAAGCGCCCTGGCGTTGGCATAGCCGCCACAATTTGCTTCTTATCACTAATGGGTATTCCCCCAACCGCAGGTTTTTTTGGTAAGTACTTGCTGTTTAAAGAGTTGATTATGCAAGGACATATATCGCTAACTATCATCGGTGTTCTGGCAAGCCTCGTATCAATCGGCTATTACCTTAAACCAATTATGGCAATGTATATGGAGTCCTCCGCGGATGATACCGAACCGGTAGTCGCTCCAATGGCTGGAGCAACGATTTTGGTGAGCGGCGTATTAATTATTCTCTTGGGTTTGTTTCCCGGAAGCCTGTTGAGCGGGTTGGCGAGACCGCCCATTCAGGAGGGTTTAACCGCTGTGCTTGTTAATACAGACCATTGAAATTAATTTCAGTGAGCGAAATTTGATATGAATTTTTTATTGCAACACCTTGACTTCTCAGATTGTTTTAAACTCCTTTTGGTAAGCTGCGGTCAATTAATGGTCTGGGTATTCTCAAACATATTTTGCATTGAGCAAAATTGTTTTTTGTCTGAAGGGATTTAGAGTATGAAGCGCAATTCTTGGTTTATTCTTGGCGCCGCAGCGATTATTGTCGTTGGCGGCGGTGGTTATCTGCTTTTCAACGGCAATAAAGAGACTATTAAATGGCGTACCGCCAAAATTGACAGAAATAACATTCGTCAGCGCGTCAGCGCCACAGGTACGCTTTCCGCTGTTATTCAGGTAGATGTCGGGACACAGGTTTCCGGCTTAGTGACCTCTTTAAATGCCGATTTCAATAGCATTGTTACAAAAGATCAAATTATCGCCACCATTGATACCACGATCCCTTCTCAGCAAGTCCGCACAGAAGAAATCAACGTAGAACGCACAAAGACAAGTCTTGACGACACAGAGCGCCAGTACAGCCGTTATCAGATTATGGCAAACCAGAAACTGGTTTCGGCTACAGATTTAGAAGCGCGTGAAGTCGCCTATCGCACAGCCAAAGCCCAGTATGACAACGCCGTCATATCCCTGGAAAAAGCTAGGTCAAACATGGATTACTGCACCATCAAGGCGCCGGTTGACGGCGTTGTTGTTTCCAGAAAAGCCGATGTTGGTCAAACAGTCACCGCTTCTATGACCACTCCCAGTTTATTCATAATTGCCCAGGATTTGAGCAAAATGAAATTGGAAGTGACAATTGACGAAGCAGACATTTCACAAGTAGCTGTGGGACAGCGGGCCAGCTTTACAGTTGACAGCATCTCCGGGACACAGTTTTCCGGCATGGTCAGTCAGGTGAGATTGGAGCCTATAGTTAATCAAAACGTTGTTAGTTATAAGGTTGTGGTTGAAGTACAAAACCAGACCAGACAGGAAATTGAAGCACAGAAGGAACGCCGCCAAAACATGGCGTCCGGAGGTGGTGACAGAGGGGACAGGCAAGGTCAGGGACAGACTGCCCCCCCCAGAGCAGCCAATAATACCACGCCGCAGCAACCCGAAGCTCAGGGGCGGCCACGCGAAGGGCGTGTTGAAGAGCGCAATCCTCAGGCTGTACCTGGCGAAAGGCGTTCGGGCTCTGTAGACGGACCTAGCGGAGAAAACCGTCCCAGAGGCGGCTTCTCAGCGGCAGGTGATGGGTCATTGGATTACGATACCATATGGGAGAGAAGCAAGGATAGAATTCAAGAGCGTTTCCCCGGAATTACCAAGGAAGCCTGGATTCAACAGACGAAAGAAGCCCGCAGCCGGTCAGAACAACAGGGCAGAGGTACTCCTGGCGGTCGTCCCGCACAGTCAGGCAGTCCGCTAACAGCATCAGGGCCATCAGGACAGATGTCTGCCCAGCCAACAAGCAACATCATCAAGTCCGGCGGACCTTTCTATCAGGGCGATTACGTCTTGCGCCCAGGCATGACGGCCAACGTGACTATTGTCACTAATCAGAGAGATGGAGTTCTCAGTGTGCCCGGCACGGCGCTGCGATTTAATCCCGCCAATTACATAAAAGACGACACAAAACCAGCTCAGGGCCAGCAACCCGGACAAACAGGCGGCCAGCAGCAGCGTCCGCAGCAAGGCCAAGGCATGATGATGGGCGGCGGCGGCATGTT